>JBFGDW010000073.1:0-12472 GCA_041580435.1 Candidatus Polarisedimenticolia bacterium
CGGCGTGGCGCGGGCGCGGCTGCGCCGGCCCACCTGGCGGCCGCGCTCCGGGCCGCCGCCTGTGGCGGAGCCGCCACGCCGCCCCCGGACGGCCCGCGCGAGCCGGCCACGCCGGCCGGGGCGGCCGCCTTCGTGGAGCGGGCCGAGCGGACCCTGGAGGCGCTCTGGATCGAGAGCGAGCGGGCCAACTGGGTGCAGGAGAACTTCATCACCCACGACACCGAGCAGCTCTCCGCTGCCGCCTCGGAGAAGGTGCTGGCCGCCACCGCCGACCTGGCCGCCGAGGCCGCACGCTTCTCAGGACTCGACCTGCCCGAGGAGGTGGCCCGCAAGATCCACCTCCTGAAGATCTCCCTGGCGCTGGCAGCCCCCCGGGATGCGGACAAGCAGAAGGAGCTGGCCGGGATCAGCGCGGCCCTGTCCAGCGCCTACGGTTCAGGGCGCTACTGCCCCCACGGCGAGGAGAGGACCTGCCTGTCCCTGGACGACCTGGAGTCGGTCATGGACACCAGCCGGGACCCGGAGGAGCTGCTGGAGGCCTGGCAGGGGTGGCGTACCGTCTCGCCGCCCATGAAGGGGCGCTACGCCCGCTTCGTGGAGCTGGCCAACGAGGGGGCCAGGGAGCTGGGGTTCGCCGATCTGGGCGCCCTGTGGCGCTCGGGGTACGACATGCCCCCCGACGCCTTCCGGACCGAGATGGATCGCCTCTGGTCCCAGGTCAAACCGCTGTACGACGCCCTGCACTGCCACGTGCGGGCGAAGCTGGTGGAGCGCTACGGCCCTGAGATCGTTCCCCCCGGCGGGCCCATCCCCGCCCATCTCCTGGGCAACATGTGGGCCCAGTCCTGGTCCAACATCGCCGACCTGGTCCTCCCCGGCGACGTGCGCCCGGCCTACGACGTGACCTCGCTCCTGCGCCGCGGCGGCGCCGATGCCCGCTCCATGGTCCGCATGGGCGAGGCGTTCTTCACCTCCCTGGGGTTCGAGCCGCTGCCCGCCACGTTCTGGGAGCGCTCTCTGTTCACCCGGCCCGCCGACCGGGACGTGGTCTGCCACGCCAGCGCCTGGAACATCGACATGCAGGAGGACCTGCGCATCAAGATGTGCATCGAGATCAACGGCGAGGACTTCACCACCGTCCACCACGAGCTGGGTCACAACATCTACCAGCGGGCCTACCGGGGGCTGGCGCCCCTCTTCCGTGACAGCGCCAACGACGGCTTCCACGAGGGGATCGGCGACACCATCGCCCTGTCCATCACGCCCGAGTACCTGGTGAAGATCGGGCTGCTGGACCGGGCGCCGGGCCCCGAGGGGGACCTGGGCCTGCTCATGGACCTGGCCCTGGACAAGGTCGCCTTCCTGCCGTTCGGGCTCATGGTGGACCAGTGGCGCTGGCAGGTCTTCTCGGGCGAGGCGCCGCCGGAGCGCTACAACGCCGCCTGGTGGGATCTGCGCGGCAGGTATCAAGGGGTCGCCGCGCCGGTCCCGCGGGACGAAAGCGACTTCGACCCGGGGGCCAAGTACCACATCCCGGCCAACACCCCCTACTCGCGCTACTTCCTGGCCCACATCCTGCAGTTCCAGTTCCACCGGGGGCTGTGCGAGGCGGCGGGGCACACCGGGCCGCTCAACCGCTGCTCCATCTACGGCAGCGCCGAGGCCGGCCGCCGGCTGCGCGCCATGCTGGAGATGGGCCAGAGCCGCCCCTGGCCCGAGGCGCTGGAGGTGGTCACCGGCAGCAGGGAGATGGACGCCACCGCCATCCTGGACTACTTCGCCCCCCTCAAGGAGTGGCTGGACCGGCAGAACGAAGGCCGGAGCTGCGGCTGGTAGGCGCTCCGCGCCTCAGTCGTCCGGCTTGCCGCCGCCGTCGATGCGCCGCAGGGCGTCCTGCACGTCCCGGGTGTGGGCGTCGGTGCTCTGGCGCATGTCGTGGATGTCCGGCAGGCGGCCGTCGTTCCCGTCCTCGCCCCGGTCGGGAGCCTCGCCCCGGATGGCACGGGACGCGGGGGTGACGTCCATGGCCGCCGGCGCGAACGACTCCCAGGCGCGGGCCACCAGGTACAGCACAACGGCCATGACCAGGAGCAGCAGGATCATGCCGAAGCCGCTGATCTTCCCCTTCATGGGGTCAAGCTAGGGCCGCCGGCCGGCCCGGGCAAGGGGGCTAGGAGCCGCCCCCGCCCAGCGGCCGCAGCAGGCCCGTGTCGGCGCCCTGCCCCACCTCGAGCTGGAACGAGCGGATGCGGTCCTTCTGCAGCTCCACGTAGAGCCGTGCCCGGCCGCCCCCCACCACCTCGGCCATGTCCAGCAGGGTGCGAATGGCCGCCTCGCTGGAGGTCTCGTAGTCCACCGCCATCCCCGAAACCAGGTGGGCCCGCACCCGGAGCAGGCCGTCCTCTGGAAGGTAGGCCATCTCCAGCCTGCCCACGGCGACGCGCCCCTCCAGCCCCAGCCCCGCCGCGCCGGCCGCCTGCGCCCCCAGGCAGAGGGCGGCGGCCAGAACCGGCCACACCACCAGATACCCCTTGAGACTCCCCAGCAAGCGCCCAGCGATTCTCATGCTCGGCTCCTCTCTTCTTCCCGCCGTCCCCCCCGGGCGGCGCGGGACCATCGCCCAGGATACTGCTCGGCCGGGCCCCTTTGCGCTAGGCTGGCGGCGCCCATCACGGAGGAGCCCATGGCCCAGAGCCCCCGCCGCCCCGCCCGCCCGGTCGCGCCGGTCGCCCGCCGGCAGGTTCTCAAGGTCCTCGCCGCCGCCGGCGCCGGCTCGGCGGTCTTCGGGCGGGCCCTCACGGCCCTGGCCGCAGGCTCGGCCGAGGTCACCGCCGAGATGATCCGGCAGGCCGAGTGGATCTCCGGCCTGACCCTGGACGACGAGAAGCGCCAGCTCATGCTGGAGGGGATGAACGAGGCGCTTCAGGACTACGCCGCGGTGCGGGGGGTGGAGCTGGACAACGGCGTCGTCCCGGCCCTCCAGTTTCACCCTGCGCCGCTGGATCTGTGCGCCGGGCAGGGGCAGGACCACGCCCGGCCGCTGGAGCTGGCCGCCGGGCAGAGGCCGTCGGCCGGCGAGGACCTGGCCTTCCTGCCGGTGACGGAGCTGGCGGCGCTGATCCGCAGCCGCCAGGTCTCGTCGGTGGAGCTCACGCACCTCTACCTGACGCGCCTGGAGGAGCTGGACCCGCTGCTGCGCTGCGTCATCACCCTGACCCCGGAGCTGGCCCTGAAGCAGGCGGAGCGGGCCGACGCCGAGATCGGCCGGGGGCGCTGGCGCGGTCCCCTGCATGGCGTCCCGTGGGGGGCCAAGGACCTGCTGGCGGTGGCCGGCTACCGGACCACCTGGGGCGCAACCCCCTTCAAGGACCAGGTCCTGGAGACCACCGCCACCGTGGCCACGCGCCTGGAGGAGGCGGGGGCCGTCCTGGTGGCCAAGACCTCGGTGGGGGCGCTGGCGTGGGGGGACGTGTGGTTCGACGCCACCACCAAGAACCCCTGGAACACCGAGCAGGGGTCCAGCGGCTCGTCGGCCGGCTCGGCGGCGGCCACCGGGGCGGGGCTGGTGGGGTTCAGCATCGGCACCGAGACGCTGGGGAGCATCGTCTCCCCCTCCACCCGCTGCGGCACCACCGGCCTGCGCCCCACCTACGGCCGCGTGAGCCGCCACGGCGCCATGGCCCTGAGCTGGAGCATGGACAAGATCGGCCCCATCACCCGCTCGGTGGAGGACTGCGCCCTGGTCTTCGCGGCCATCCACGGCCGCGACGGCCTGGATCCGTCGGTGGTGGATCGCCCCTTCCGCTGGCCGCCGGAGCGCGACGCGCGCAGCCTGCGCGTGGGGTACACGGCCGCCCTCTTCGACGAGGACAGGGCCGAGGGGATGGAGGACCCCGAGCAGCAGGCCCGGGTGCGGGAGTGGCAGGAGTTCGACCGGCGCACCCTGGAGACCCTGGGCGACCTGGGGCTGCAACTGGTCCCCCTGGAGCTGCCGGATCGCTACCCGGTGGGGAGCCTCTCCTACATCCTGACCGCCGAGGCCGCGGCGGCCTTCGACGCTCTCACCCGCAGCGGCCAGGATGCCCTGCTGGTGCGCCAGGTGGCCGACGCGTGGCCCAACGTCTTCCGCCTCGGGCAGATGGTGCCGGCGGTGGAGTACATCCGCGGCAACCGGATCCGGACCCTGATCATGAAGGAGATGGCCCGCCTCATGCAGCGGGTGGACCTGTACGTGAGCCCCACCTACGCCGGCGGCAACCTGCTCCTCACCAACCTCACCGGCCACCCCCAGGTGGTCCTCCCCAACGGCTTCCGCAGCCACGATGGCACCCCCACCAGCATCACCTTCACCGGGCGCCTGTTCGGCGAGACCGAGCTGCTGGCCGTGGCGCGGGCGTACCAGGAGGCCACCGACTTCCACCTTGAGCGGCCCACCCCCAGCAGGCTCGCGGCCATGGCCGGGGCGAGGATGGGATGGACAGTGGCCTGACCGGGAAGGTGATCCTCATCACCGGCGCCTCGGGCGGCATCGGCACCGCCACCGCGCGGCTGCTGGCAGGCGAGGGGGCCCGGCTGGTGCTCCACGCCCACCGCCGCCTGGAGGCCGCCGAGGCGCTGGCGGGCGAGCTGCCGTCGGAGACCCTGGCCGTGGCCGCCGACCTGCGCCGCGAGGAGGCCGTGGACGGTCTGTTCCAGCAGGCCCTGGGCCGCTTCGGGCAGCTGGACGGGCTGGTGGCCAATGCCGGCATCTGGCCGGAGGCTCCGGCGCCCGTCGAGACCATGGAGCTGGCGCGCTGGAACGAGGTCCTGGCCACCAACCTCACCTCGGTGTTCCTCTGCGCCCGCGCCTTCTTTCGCCACCTGGCCCGGCGCCGGCCGCCGGAGGCGTCAGTGGTCCTGGTCGGCTCCACGGCGGCCCTGTTCGGCGAAGCGGATCACTGCGAGTACGCCGCCGCCAAGGCCGGCCTGACCCACGGCCTGACCCTGTCGCTCAAGAACGAGATCGTCCGCCACTCCCCGGGCGGCCGGGTCAACGCCGTCTGCCCGGGGTGGACACGCACCCCCATGGCGGAGGCGGGGCTGGCGGAGCGGGAGGCGGTGGCCGGCGTGCTGCAGACCCGGCCGCTGCAGCGCGTCGCCCGGGCCGGGGATGTGGCGGCGGCGGTGGCCTTCCTCCTGTCACCCCGCCTGGCCGGACACGTGAGCGGCGCCATCCTGCCGGTGGCCGGCGGCATGGAGGGACGCCTCCTCCACCGCCGGGACCAGGTCGACCCGGAGCGTGCCTGACGCCATGACGCCACGGGAGCGGCGCGTTCACGGCGACATCCTGGGGGAGGCGCCTGGCGCCTACGCCGAGGTGTACACCCTGGTCCGGCGCATCCCCCGGGGGCGGGTGATGACCTACGGCCAGATCGCCACCCTGCTGGAGAACAAGCTCTCCCCCCGGGCCGTGGGCTGGGCCATGCACGGCTGTCCCGACGGCGTGCCTTGGCAGCGCGTGGTCAACGCCTCCGGCGGCTGCTCCACCGACCGCATGCCCGACATCCCGGCCGGCCTGCAGCGGGCGCTCCTGGAGGAGGAAGGCGTGGTGTTCCGGCCCGGCGGCACCCTGGAGCTGGAGCGCTACCGGTGGCATCCACCCCGCCGCCACCGGTGAGCGGGCGCGGTCGCCTTGACGGACTCCTGGGGCGGGTTTACGCTCAACCTCGACCTTTCCGGGAGATGGCCATGCACCTTCCCCGCACCCCCCTTGCTCTCTGTCTCGCCGCCTCCATCCTGGCCGCCGCCACGGCGCCGGCCGCGGCCGCCTCGAGCCGCCGCCTGGAGCAGGTCCTCCCCGCCGACACCACCATGATGCTCCTGGTGGAGGATCTCCCCGGGCTCCGCGCCGCCTGGCCGGGTCTGCCCTGGGTGCGCGCCTGGAACGAGCCGGACATCCAGGCCTTCTTCGCGCCCTTGCGGGACGCGGCCGGCGACGGCGACTGGCTCGGCCTGCTGGAGGGGACGGGGGGGCGCGCCGAGGAGCTCATGGCCCTGGTCACCGGGCAGGTGGCGGTGGTCCTGCCCGACGCCCGCACGCTGCTCGACGCCGCTGGCGAGGGGTCCGGGCACCCCACGGTGGCGGTGCTGGCCCACGTGGGCGACCGGGGGGCGGAGCTGACCGCGCTGCTGTCCCGGCCCGACTCCAGCGCCGGCGGGGACGGGGGAGAGGGCGCGGCGCCGGAGGACGAGGCCGCCGCGCCGGCGCTGGTGGAGGCGACCTTCCGGGACGTCACCCTGCACCTGCGCCGGGAGAGCTCTGCCGAAGGTCCCGTGGAACGCCAGGGGTGGGCCGTGGTCGGGGACGTGGCGGTGATGGCCGAGCCGCGCAGCCTGCTGGAGTCCATGGTGGGAGCCCTGCTGGACGGCAACGGCGGGCTGGACCGGCAACCCGCCTTCGGCCGGGTGGCGGCGCGGGTGGGCCGTCCCAGCGGGCTGCTCTACCTGAACATGGAGCCGCTGGTGACGGTCCTCATGGAGAAGGCGCGGGAGTCCCAGGCCGCCGGTGAGCCCAATCCGCTGGGGATCAGCCCCGAGGCGGTGCTCCGGGCCCTGGGGCTGGATGCCCTGGATGCGGCCTACGTCTCCATGGAGCTGGGCGCCGACGTGACCCGGGCCGACGCCGGCCTGCTGGCCCACGAGGATCGCGGGATCATCAAGCTGCTGGCGTTCCAGCCGCCCGCGTCCTCCCTGCCCGGCTTCCTCCCGGCCGACGCCGTCCGGGCCGGCGCCAGCTACTTCAGCTTGCCGCGCATGTGGGCCGCCCTCAAGGAGATGATCGCCCAGGTCAATCCCATGCTCCTGGGGATGCTCGACTCCCAGCTCGCCCAGCTCTCGGCGCAGCTGGGCGTGGACCTGGAGAAGAGCATCGTGGAGGGACTGGGCGACGCCACCTACTCCGCCGCGTTCCTGCCGCGCCGGGCCGACGGCCAGCCGGCCTCCCTGCTGGAGATGCAGGAGATCAGCATCGTGGAGCTCCGCGACCGGGCCGGGCTGGAGAAGAGCGTGGACGCCCTCCTGCGCCTCTTCTCGGAGGGGGATGCTCCGTCCTACACGGTGAGTGAGGCGTCGGGCGTGGAGGTCCGGACGCTGAGCTGGGGCATCCCCGCCGGCCTGGACGGTGAGGAGAAGCACCTGGCCTACGCCTTCACCGACAAGCACCTCTACCTGGCCCAGGGGGGGGAAGAACCGATCCGGCGCATCCTGGCCGCCCAGGCGGCGGCCGGGCCAGGGGTCTGGTCCCGGCCCCAGGTGAAGGCCGCCCTCGGCCAGGTCCCCGCCGGCGCGTCGCTGCTCCAGTACGAGGACAGCGGGCTGCTGCTGGCCGGCTTCCTCTCCACGCTGGCCACGCTCCAGGGGCAGCAGGGGGCCCTGGGCGGCGGCGAGGAGCGCTTCGTGGACCCCGAGGCCCTGCCCGACCCCGAGGTGGTCCGGCGCTACTTCCGCTCCGCGGTCTCCGCACTGCACAAGAGCGCCGACGGCGTCTTCATGACCTGGCGACTGTTCCACACCAGCCCGTGAGCGCCCTGGCGGCGCCCTGCGGCGGCGCCTGAGTTGGATTCCTGGGCGGGTCTCGCGGCGCTCTTTGCCGTGGGCGGCGTGGCCGGCGCCCTCAACGTGCTGGCCGGCGGCGGGTCGTTCCTCACGCTGCCCGTCCTGATCTTCCTGGGTTTGCCGCCGGGAGCCGCCAACCAGACCAACCGGCTCGGCATCCTGACCCAGAACATCGGCGCCGTCTGGGGCTTCCACCGGCGGCAGGTGCTGGAGTGGCGGTTCCTGCGCCTGGCGGCGCTGCCGGCGTCGGCCGGTGCCGTGCTGGGCGCCTACGCCGCGCTGCACATCAGCGACGCCGCCTTCCAGCGACTGCTGGCCCTGCTCATGGTGGTCCTCACCCTCTACACACTCTGGGATCCGCTGTCCCGCCGGCGTGGGGCGAGCAGCGGACCCCGCGTGCCCGCGCCGGTGCTTGCGGCGGGGTTCTTCCTGGTGGGGATCTACGGCGGCTTCATCCAGGCAGGGGTCGGGTTCCTGCTGCTGGCGGCCACCACCCTGGCCGGCCTGGACCTGGTGCGGGGCAACGCGGTGAAGGTCCTCTGCGCCCTGGCCTTCACCAGCGTCTCCCTGGTCCTGTTCACCTGGAGAGGGACGATATACTGGCCCGAGGGGCTGAGCCTGGCGGCGGGGAACCTGGCCGGGGGCCAGCTGGGCGTCCACCTGACGGTGCTCAAGGGGCACGCCTGGCTCCGGGGGCTGGTCACTGCCACCGTGATCCTGTTCGCCGTCGCCCTCTGGGTGCGCGGCTAGGAGACGACGTGGACGAGGTCGACTTCCGGTCCGACACGGTGACGTGGCCCACGCCGGCCATGCGCGAGGCCATGGCCCGGGCCCGGGTGGGCGACGATGTCTACGGCGAGGATCCCACCGTCAACGAGCTGGAGGCGCGCGCCGCCGCCCTGACGGGCAAGGAGGCCGGGCTGCTGGTGGCCAGCGGCACCATGGGGAACCTGGCGGCCATGCTGGCCCACGCCGGGCGCGGGGATGAGGCCATCGTGGGACAGGATGCCCACACCTTTGTGTGGGAGGCCGGAGGCATGGCCACACTGGGAGGCGTGGTCCCCTGCCCCCTCCCCACCGACAACGAGGGGCGCATGGATCCCCGGTCGGTGGCGGCGGCCGTGCGCCCCGATGATCCCCATCTGCCCCGCAGCCGCCTCCTGCTTCTGGAGAACAGCTACGGCGCGCGCAACGGCTTCCCGCTCCCCCCCGACTACTTCGCCGCCATGGGCGAGGTGGCCCGGCGCCACCGCCTGGCGGTGCACCTGGACGGGGCGCGGCTGTTCAACGCGGCCGTTGCGCTGGAGGTGACGGCGGCCACCCTCTCCCGCCACGCCGACTCGGTCAGCTTCTGCCTGAGCAAGGGGCTGGGAGCTCCCGCCGGCTCGGTCCTGTGCGGCAGCGCGGCGTTCATCCACAGGGCCCGGCGCGTGCGCAAGGCCCTGGGAGGGGGCATGCGGCAGGCCGGTGTGCTGGCCGCGGCCGGTCTGGTGGCCCTGGACGAGGTCCTCCCCCGCCTGGCCGACGATCACCGCCGGGCGGCCCGGCTGGCCGCGGGCCTGGCGGGGCTGCCCGGCCTGCGGCTGGAGCCCACGCCGGTGCGCACCAACATCGTCTTCTTCCACCTGTCCGTCGAGGCTCCCCTGGACGCCGCCGAGACAGCACGGCGGCTGCGGGAGGCCACGGGGATCCGGGTGGGGGTGGAGGGACCCCGCACCCTGCGGGCCGTGACCCACCACTGGATCGGCGACGGCGACGTGGACGGCCTGCTGGAAGGGCTGCGCGAGGTGATGGCGTGAGCCAGCACGGCGTGGGCAGCTCCGAGGCCGTGACCCGGGGCATCCGGGTGGAGGTCCAGGCTCGCTATGCCGCCGAGCACTCTCGCCCCCTGGCCCAGACCTGGCTCTTCCTCTACACCGTGCGCATCACCAACGAGGGGGACGAGCAGGTGCAGCTCATCAGCCGCCACTGGAAGATCACCGACGCCGACGACCGCACCGAGGAGGTGCGTGGCCCCGGCGTGGTGGGCGAGCAGCCAGTGCTGCGGCCCGGCGAGTCGTTCGAGTACACCTCCTCCTGCCCGCTCCCCACCCCGTACGGCACCATGGAGGGGACCTACCAGATGGTCACCAGCGGCGGGGAGCGGTTCGACGCGCGCATCGCGCCGTTCTTCCTCAGCGAACCGTACGCCGTCAACTGAGTGGCCGTCAGGGGCCAGAGGCGCAGAGGCTCCCCCGGCCGAGCAGGAGATCCCGCAGGCTCGCGGCGAGGGGATGATCCGCCTCCCGGCGCGGCCCCGGCAAGCCGGCGCACAGGACGCCGGCCGCCGGGGACCAGAACACGTTCAGGAGCGCCTGTTGCCCTGAGTCTGACATCAGCCGCAGCTCCGCCGCAAGCCAGTCCTGGTCCCGCCCCCGCCAGCCGCCCCGGCCCGCGCCGTAGAGCCAGTCCCGCAGGTCCCGCTCCTCGGCGCCGGTCAGCTCCCGGTAGACCACCGACACCAGCCGGATCGCGCCTCCGGCCGGCGCCCTCCAGCCGGTGTCCCGGAGCCACTCCGCCGCCGCCAGGGCCGGCGGCTGCCCGGGGATGAGGCCCTGTGGCGGCCGCCCCGGCCGCGGCTCCGGCAGGCGCACCCGGTAAAAACCCACGGCGCCGCGCCCGGCATCGAAGGCGGGAACCAGCGGCACGCGCACCCGGATGGCCTCGGGGGGTGGAAAGGCGGCGCGCAGCGCCGGCCAGGCGGCGGCCACGGCGGTGGCCTCCGGTGGCCGCGAGCCGGCCGGATCCGCCCCGGGCCCGGCTTCATCCCACGGGGCGGCCAGGACCGCCCCGGCCGCCAGGCGATCCAGGCCGGCCGCCAGCTCTGCTGCGGACAGATCCCCGAGCCAGGCGGCCAGGCGCGGCGTCACCTCGTGGTCGGCAGGGGGCCGGCTCAGGATCACGCGGGCCACGGCCCGCCCGGCCGGCGAGAGGGGGTCCACCTTCTCTTCCGCCAGCAGCTCCTCCAGTTCCCGCTGGCGTGCGCCCTGCACTCGCTCGCGGACCCACTCCCGGTAGCCAGGCTCGTCGGCCAGTGCGCGGCTGAGGGCGGGTGCGACCTCCAGGAAGACCTGGCCCTGCACCGCCGCGTCCCGGGGCCACGCCTCTCCTCCGGCCTGCAGCCACCAGAGGACGGCCGCCTCCGGCCCGGGGCGTGCCAGCAGGTCATCGTAGGGGCGGCTGACGATGCGGACACGGCGTCGCTCCCTGCGGGCGGGCCGGTCCTCCTGCACGGTGAACCGGCCTGCTGGACGCGCGCTCCCCTCCCGGTAGAGCGGCCCCCGCTCTCGCACCAGATCCTCCACCTCGCCGGCCAGGCCTCGCCCGCCGCGCCATGGGAGCCCGGCCGTGGCGGGAGGATCCAGCCTCAGGCTCCTCCCGGCTGGCGCCGCGGGGCGCAGGCGGCACCTGCCGCCCCGGGCCGTGCGGAGCTCCACGCCGCCACCCCGCTTGCCGCCGGTGGGCCGGGCGGATCGGGGGACCGGCTCCGGCTCCTCGTAGACCACGATCCCCTCCTGGTCCAGGCGCGCCAGGATCGCGTCAAAGGCCGCGCGCACGCTGCGGGTTGTCTCCAGCGGCACCAGCCATCCCGAGGTGGCCCGGGCCAGGCGCTCCAGCGCGTTGCGGGGGGCCATGGTGAGGCCGGGAAGACTCCTCCCCGGGCTGGCGCAGGTGGTTTTCCTGCCCAGGACCACCGGAAAGATGCTCAGCCCCGGCACTCCCGCCGCCCGCGCGATGACCGCGTCGGGATGGTTGTCAGGCAGGCTGAGGGAATCGCAGCCGTCGGTGAGCAGAACCAGGACGCGGCGCTCCTCCGGCGCGACCGCGACGGCTCGCACCAGACCATCCAGGGCGTCCCACAGGGCGGTGAGCCGCGGCAGGTCGCCCCGGGCCGCCTCGGTGCCGGTGGCCGGCGCCGGCTCCAGCTCCCCCACCGGCGTGGGAGGGCGCAAGAGGCGCAGGTCGGCGTCGAACGTCGCCTGCAGCACCTGGTCCTCCCGGGGAAGACCTGCCAGGTAGGAGGCGATGGCGCGGTCGCTGCTGGCCAGCCAGGGATCGGTGCTGCCGCTGGTGTCAAGGAGCAGGGCGTGCAAGGTCGGCGGCCGCGCCCGCTCCACCGCCGTGACGCGCCGCGCCTCGCCCCGCACCCTGAGCCGGATCTCGCCCACCGACAGCTCGTCGCAGGCGCCGGGTGCACCGGGACGGAACTGCACCGGGAGCCGGACGCGAGCCACCCGCACCCGCTCCAGCAGCGGCGCGTCCAGGGAGGCGGCGGACGCCAGCAGGGGCATGAGCAGCAGTGGGAGGACGAGGCGACTGAGCGGCCCGTGCATGGGCCCATGCTAGGCCAGCTGGGCCGGCACGGACCCTCCCGGGGCCACGGGTGCTGCAATCGCCCGGCAGTGCGCGACTTGCGCCAAATCCCCCAGTCGCTGCGGGAATCCTCGCACTGCCCGCTACCGATCGCCGCCCGAAGTCGGGAGGCACCTGTGAGAGAGGCAGTCATCATGCGCCTAACTCACTGTGGATAAATGCTTTGTGACAGTTTCTCTCGCTCCCCACACGCTTGTGAAGCACCGTGCATGGTTCTTGCAGAAGGACGGCTCCGCGCGAAGGGGCACGAGCAGGTCGCCCGCGCCCGACGAGGACGGAGCAGGTCGTTTAACACTCCCGCGGTCTGCCACGGGGAAGGGGGGTACGCACCATGAAAGCGGCAAGGATGATCGTTCTCGGGCTGGCGGCGGCGGCCGTCGCGCTGCTGGCGGGGCCCGCGGGCGCGTTCCACGACAAGGGTGTAGCCGATTGCGCCGGCTGCCACACCATGCACAACAGCCAGGAC
>JBFGDW010000074.1:0-12461 GCA_041580435.1 Candidatus Polarisedimenticolia bacterium
ACCCCACCAACAAGCTAATCAGGCGCGGGCCCCTCCTCGAGCGGTAGGTCTTGCGATCCCCACCTTTAATCACGTCCTCCAGGGAGATCGTGATGTCATGCGGTATTAGCCCAAGTTTCCCTGGGTTATTCCCCACTCGAGGGCAGGTTACCCACGTGTTACTCACCCGTCTGCCACTCTACTCGGGGGCCGAAGCCCCCTTTCTCGTGCGACTTGCATGTGTTAGGCACGCCGCCAGCGTTCGTTCTGAGCCAGGATCAAACTCTCCAGTTTAAATTCATGCCCCCGCGGATGAACGGTCTCCCGCCCGTCCGCGGCGGCCTCAACCAGAGGTTGATCGTCGTTACCGACGTACTGTCAAAGTTAAAGACAGGGCTCGTCGAACACGCACTATTCAGATTTCAAAGAACAAGGGGACAAACCAACATGGTATCAAGTCCCCCTGAGGGGGTCAAGACACCGGTCCGCCGCCGGGCCAGAGCCCGAGCGTACGGGCACAGAAGTCGGCTGCCTGAAAGCGGCGGCATTATACGCATGGCCCACCTGCCTGTCAACGCCCCTTCACCAGGCCGCATCCGCGCCATCCCAGATCCAGCTCAAGTTATTGCGAAATAACGACTTATTTTCCTTCCGGCCACCCCGAAAGGGGTGTGCCGGCGCCTTGCCTCGCCCGGATCCCACGTGCTAGGATGAAGCGTCCGTCGGATCCCACCCTCTATTGTCGCGCACAAGAGGTGAGCCGGGGGGCGCGCCGAGGTACGGCCCATCAGGGGCGTCCCGGCGCGGGCCGGCGGGAGAGGTTTTGTGTGCGCGCCGGCCGCAGGCCGGAGGAAGGTGGGCCGTCATGCCCACCTTTTCAGCATGAAGAGAGGCGAGAGACGGCGGATGGACGCGGTGAGCATGACGGCCACAGAAGGCGGCAGCTCGGAGTCCAGGGGCTCCGGCAGCCAGCGGCTGCGCTCCGCCGCCGAGCGGGCGGCGGCGGCCGTCGGCCTCGAGCTGGTGCATCTCACGTACCGCAAGGAGGGGCGTGGCTGGATGCTGCGCATTTACGTGGACCGCGCCGGTGGAGTCACCCTGGACGACTGCGCCCGCGCAAGCGATCAGCTGGGCGCCCTGCTGGAGGTCGAGGACATCATCCCTCACAGCTACACCCTGGAGGTCTCCTCGCCGGGACTGGACCGGCCCCTCCTCGGAGAACAGGACTACCGGCGCTTCACCGGCCACCGGGCCCGGATCAAGACCCACCAGCCCCTGGGCGGCCGGCGCAACTTCGCCGGCGTCCTGGCGGGCTGGGACGAGGGACGAGTCCTGCTGGACTCCCCCGACGGGGATCGGGTCGTTCTTCCCGTGGACATCATCGCCAGCGCGCGCCTGGATCCCGTTCTGGACGCCGCCCTGCCAGCACCGCCCCGGGACCGTGACGGCGGCGCTGGCCGCAAGCCCAAGAAGGAGAAGGTGAGGGAATGAGCAACGAGCTCTTCCAGACCATCGAGCAGGTCGCGCGGGAGAAGAACATCGACGTGGACGTGATCATCGAGGCCATGCAGGACGCCATCGTGGCCGCGTCCAAGAAGTACTACAAGACCCGCGAGAACCTGGTGGCCCGCTTCAACAAGGACAACGGCCAGCTGGAGGTCTACGCCCAGAAGACCGTGGTGGAGGCCGTCGAGGACGACGACATCGAGATCTCCCTGGAGGAGGCGCAGAAGATCGCCCAGGAGGCCACCCTGGACGCCATCATCGAGTTCCCGCGCAGCACCGAGGGCCTCACCCGGGTGGCGGCCCAGGCCGCCAAGCAGGTCATCTACCAGAAGGTGCGGGAGGCCGAGCGGGACAACATCTACACCGAGTACATCGACCGCGTGGGCGAGATCATCAACGGCATCGTCAAGCGCTTCGAGCGGGGCGACATGATCGTGGACCTGGGGCGGACCGAGGCCATGATCCCCCGGCGGGAACAGTCCCGGGCCGAGCACTACAACCCCGGGGACCGGGTGCGCGCGGTGATCCTGGCCGTGGACCGGGCGGCCAAGGGGCCCCAGGTCATCCTCTCCCGGACCGACCCGCTGCTGGTGAAGAAGCTGTTCGAGATGGAGGTTCCCGAGATCTATGACGGCACCGTGGTCATCGAGGTCTGCGTCCGGGACGCCGGCGACCGCACCAAGATCGCCGTGCGCTCCAACGAGCGCGACATCGACCCGGTGGGCGCCTGCGTGGGCATGAAGGGTTCCCGTGTCCAGTCGGTGATCCGCGAGCTGCGGGGCGAGAAGATCGACATCGTCCAGTGGTCTCCCGACCCGCTCCAGTTCGTGCAGAACTCCCTGAACCCGGCCAAGATCAACCGGGTGGCCATCCTGGACGAGGAGCAGCGCCTCCTGGAGGTGGTGGTTTCAGAGGATCAGCTTTCCCTGGCCATCGGCAAGAAGGGACAGAACGTGCGGCTCGCCTCGCGCCTGACCGGCTGGCGCATCGACATCAAAAGCGAGGCGGAGAAGGTGCGGGAGGTGGAGCGCGAGATGGAGCACCTGGCACGCTCCCGGACCCGCATGCGGGAGCTGCCCGGCGTGGGCGAGGCCACCGCCGAGAAGCTCATCGCGGCGGGCTTCGACACCCTGGAGGACATTGCCCACTCGGAGCTGGAGACCCTCTCCGCCGTCCAGGGCATCGGGGAGACCACGGCCGAGAAGCTGCGCGAGGCCGCCGCATCCGCCAGCGAGGATCTGTACCGGGAAGAGCAGGAGCGGTATGCCGCCGAGGACCAGGCCCGACTGGAGGCCGAGGAGGCTGCCCGTCGTGACGCCGAGGAGGCTGCCCGCCGCGACGCCGAGCCCCTGGAGATGGCCGGCTTCCTGCCGGGTGAGGCCGCGGCGCCTGCAGGCGAGGAGGTGGCCGACCACGCCCAGGAGGAGGCCGAGGCCGCCCAGCCGGCGGCAGGCGAAGCCACGGATTCCGGCGGCGAGACACCGGCCGGAGGCGACGCGGCGCAGGAGCCCCAGGCGGCGCCGGAGCCCCAGGCGGCGGAGGAGCTCGAGAGCGAGCCGCCCTCCCAGGTGAAGCGGGACGCCTGAGCGGCCCGAGGCAGGAGACGACGTGGCGAAGGTGAGGATCTACGAGCTGGCCAAGGAGACCGGGGCCCCGGCCGAGGACATCATCTCCATGCTGGGGAAGATCGGGATCAAGGTCAAGTCCAACCTCAGCTCCATCGACGCGGAGGTGGCCGCCCGGCTCAAGTCGAGCCTGAAGGGGGGGGCTGCCAAGGCCGCCGTTGTGGCCGACAAGGACAAGGCTGCCGCCGCGACGCCCAAGGCCACCCCTGCCGCGAAGAAGACCACCCGCAAGGCTGCCGCCAAGACCACCAAGGCTCCCTCCAAGACCACCAGGAAGGCGCCTGCGGCCACGCCCACGACAGCGGCGCCCAGGGAGGCCGCCGCCAGCAAGCACGAGGCGCGCAAGCCGATCCTGATCCCGGCGCCTGGGCGGGCGCTGAAGCCCGCGGCCGCCAAGCCCGCCGCCGCCGCCCCGCCGCGCCCGACAGCCGCCCGTCCGGCGGCCGGCGCCAAGCCGCCAGCCCGGCCCACCACGCCATCCACTCCCACGGCCCGCGCCGGCGCCGCCGCCACGGGGGCGCGGCCAGCCCCGGGACGGAGCCTGCCCCCGGGCAATCGCCCCGGACGGACCACGCCGCCGCGGATCTACCCGCCCCAGCGCCGGCCGGGGGCCTACCCCCAGCCCCACCGGGGCCGCCGGGGGCCGCGCAGGCCGCAGCCCCAGCGTCCCACGGCACCGCCTGCGCCGCCGCCGCCACCGCCCGACCCCAGCACCTTCAAGGAGATCACCATCCCCGAGGGGGTGACGGTGAAGGAGCTGGCCGAGAAGATGGAGCGGAAGTCCAAGGACATCATCAAGAGCCTGATGGTCAAGGGGATCCTGGCCACCATCAACCAGCCCCTGGACGCCGACTCCGCCAAGAAGATCTGCAACGAGTTCGGCTTCAAGCCGAGCTTCATCACCTTCGAGGAGACCATCGCCCACGAGGAGCTGGTCGAGGGCGAGGACCAGGCGGAGGAGCTGGTCCCCCGGGCGCCGGTGGTCACCATGATGGGCCACGTGGACCACGGAAAGACCTCTCTCCTGGACGCCATCCGGGAGACCGCGGTGGCCGAGAGCGAGCACGGCGGCATCACCCAGCACATCGGCGCCTACCACGTGGATGTGGGTGAACGGAAGGTGGTCTTCCTGGACACTCCGGGCCACGAGGCGTTCACCCGCATGCGCGCCCGCGGCGCCCAGGTCACCGATATCGTGGTCCTGGTGGTGGCCGCCGACGACGGCGTCATGCCCCAGACCATCGAGGCCATCCACCACGCCCGGGAGGCCGACGTGCCCCTGGTGGTGGCCATGAACAAGATCGACAAGCCCGAGGCCAACCCTGACCGGGTGAAGAAGGCCCTGGCGGAGCAGAACGTCCTCGTGGAAGACTGGGGCGGGGACGTGGTCTGCGTGCCGGTGTCGGCCAAGCAGCGCACCGGCCTGGACAGCCTCCTGGAGATGATCCTGCTCACCAGCGACCTGCAGGAGTCCAAGGCTAACCCCAAGCGCCTGGCCCAGGGGACCGTGCTGGAGGCCAGGCTGGACCGGGCCCGGGGCCCCGTGGCCACCGTGCTCATCCGCACCGGGACGCTGCGCGTGGGGGATCCGTTCATCGTGGGCGCCGTCTCCGGGAAGGTCCGGGCCATGATGGACGACCGGGGCAACCGGGTGGAGGAGGCGGGCCCCTCCACGGCGGTGGAGATCCTGGGGATGGAAGGCGTGCCCGAGGCCGGCGACACCTTGCAGGCCCTGAGCGAGGATCGCCGGGCGCGCCAGATCTCGTCCTACAGGCAGGAGAAGGTCCGCAAGGAGCGCCTCCTCAAGTCGTCCAAGATGAGCCTGGACCACCTGTTCGAGCAGATCAAGGTCGGCGTGATCAAGGAGCTGCGCATCATCTTGAAGTCCGACGTGCAGGGCTCGGCGGAGGTGCTCTCCAAGACCCTCCAGGAGCTGTCCACCGAGAAGGTGCAGGTCAAGGTCATCCACTCGGCCACCGGCGCCATCAACGATTCGGACGTGCTCCTGGCCACGGCCTCCAACGCCATCATCGTGGGCTTCAACGTGCGCCCCGAGCGCACGGCCCAGGTGCTGGCCGAGAAGGAGGAGGTGGACATCCGGCTGCACACGGTCATCTACAACGTGACCAAGGAGATCAAGAGCGCCATGGTGGGGCTGCTGGAGCCCACCTTCAAGGAGGTCTACCTGGGCCGCGCCGAGGTCCGCGCCACGTTCAAGGTTCCCAAGGCGGGCATGGTGGCCGGCTGCTCGGTGGTGGACGGCCGCATCCTGCGGACCGCCGAGGTCCGCCTCCTGCGCGACAACATCGTGATCCACGAGGGCAAGATCTCGTCCCTGCGGCGGTTCAAGGACGATGCCTCCGAGGTGAAGCAGGGCTTCGAGTGCGGCATCGGCCTGGAGCGGTTCAACGACATCAAGATCGGGGACATCATCGAAGCCTTCAAGGTGGAGAAGGTCACGCCCCAGGAGCTGTGATCCGGCCCCCGGGGCCGGCCCTCGCCGCCGGAAAGCCCGCAGCATGCTCATCGGCGTGATCCGAGCCGAGCTTCACATCCACGGCAGCCAGTCCCTCAAGGAGAAGCGGGCGGTCCTGCGCCGCATCAAGGACCGGACCCGCGCGCGTCACAACGTGTCGGTGGCCGAGGTGGACCACCAGGACCTGCACCAGCGGGCGGTGCTGGCCTTCGCCGCCGTGGCCCACTCGGAGGACGACCTCTCCCGCCTCTTCCGCAGCCTGAGGGACGAGGTGGACGGCGTGCTGCCCGGCGGCGTGACGGCCTGGGACGAGGACGTGATCGAATGACCGGGCCACGCAGGGAGCGGGTGGCAGCCTCCATCCGCAGCGAGCTGACCCGGGTCCTGCAGACCGAGATGCACGACCCGAGGGTGGGTTTCGTCACCGTCACCGGCGTGGAGGTGACCCCGGATCTGACCCGGGCCTGGGTCTACGTCTCCATCATGGGCAGCGAGGCCGACCGCAACGCCAGTCTCCAGGCCCTGGAGGGGGCGCGGGGGTTCCTGCGCCGGGAGCTGTCCCACGCCCTGACACTGCGCCGCACTCCCGCCCTGGAGTTCCGCCTGGACATCTCGGGGGAGCGAGGGGAGCGAATCGAGCGGCTGCTGGAGGAGCAGGGACTGGGGCATGCCCGGCGGGCGTCGGAACCGGATCCCGATGGCGACGGGCCCGGGGGCGAGCCCCTGGCCGGACCCGGCGAGCGGGACGAGCCATGAGCGCCCCGCAGGACGCCGGGCCGCCTGACGGCCTGCTCATCCTGGACAAGCCGTCCGGGCCCACCTCCCACGACGTGGTGGACCGGGCGCGCCGGGCCCTGGGACGGCGTCGCATCGGCCACGCCGGCACCCTGGACCCACTCGCCTCGGGCGTCCTGGTCCTGCTGGTGGGGGGGGCCACCCGGCTGTCCGGCCAGCTCACCGGTCACCGGAAGCTGTACACCGGTGAGGCGCAGCTCGGGCAGGCCACCGACACCTACGACCGCACCGGCCGGCCACTGGGGGAGCCGCGGTCCGCCGCCGCCGTCGATCCCGGCCGGCTGCGGGCGGCGGCCGCCGCCCTGACCGGCGCCATGGAGCAGTCCCCTCCTCCCTTCTCGGCCCGCAAGGTGGACGGTGTCCCGCTCTACCGCCGCGCCCGGCGCGGCGAGCCAGCGCAGGGCCGGGCCGCCCCGGTCCACGTGGGGCGCTTCCAGGTCATCCCATCGGAGGAAGGGCGGTTCCGCTTCGAGGCGGAGGTCTCCGCGGGGACCTACATCCGATCGCTGGTGCACGACCTGGGTGAGGCGCTGGGGTGCGGGGCCCACCTGTGCGAGCTCCGGCGGGAGGGGTCCGGCCCCTTCCACGCCGGCCAGGCCCTGGAACTCGCGGCGCTGGAAGCGGACCCCATCGCGGCCCTGGCCGGCCCCGCCTGGGTCCCTTTTCACCGGATCCCCCTGGATCTGCCCGTGATCCGGGCCGGCGGCCGGGCGCTGGCCGATCTGGCCCACGGCCGCCCCTTCCGGGCCCAGGCCGAGGGGGAGGAGGCCGGGGAAGGCCCGTTCCAGGTCCGTGATCCCGAGGGGAGGCTGGTGGCCCTGGCCGGGCCGGGTCCTCAGGCGGGGACCTTCCGCCCGCGCACGGTGTTCCTGGCCCGGGAGGCCGCCCCGACCTTTACACCCCGGCGGCCAGATGGTAGCGTGAGCCGGATCGAATAAAGAGAAAGAGTGGAGGAATAGAGAGTGCCCCTGGCCAGTGACAGGAAGTCCGGCGTCATGGAGACGTACCGGACCCACGAGACCGACACCGGTTCACCCGAGGTCCAGATCGCGGTCCTTTCCACGCGCATCGAGGAGCTCCAGGTACACTTCCGCGCCCATCAGCACGATCACCACTCGCGGCGCGGCCTCCTCAAGATGGTCGGCCGGCGGCGTCGCCTGCTGAACTATCTGAAGAACAAGAACCTGGAAAGGTACCAGCAGTTGATTTCCCGGCTGGGACTGCGCAAGTAGCCCGGGAACCCGGGTCCCCGGGGTCGCTGGACCGCTCCACAGCTCGGCAGAGGAATGGTGCTCGCGGTTAAGGGTTCGTTTCGGAATCATCCTTCCTGTCCATCATGGACCGAACCTTCCTATCTCACCCTTAATCAACTCTCCATCCGACGTCTCAAGCTAGGGCGTTCCTGACCGACCCTCCTGGATCCGGACCCGGCCCTGCCGCCGGCCACGGAGGATGGAGTGATCAAGAAGAGCATCGTCATCGGGTCCGAGACCCTGACCTTCGAGGTGGGGCGCATGGCCAAGCAGGCCGACGGCGCCACCCTCGTCCGCTTCGGCGACACCGTCGTCCTGGCCACCGCCGTGGCCAGCAAGCAGCCCCGGGAGGGGATCGACTTCCTGCCCCTGACCGTCGACTATCGTGAGTGGACCTACGCCGCCGGCAAGATCCCGGGCGGCTTCTTCAAGCGCGAGGGCCGGCCCAACCAGAAGGAGGTCCTCACCTGCCGCCTCATCGACCGTCCGGTCCGGCCCCTGTTCCCCGACGGCTGGAACTTCGAGACCCAGGTCATCGGCATGGTGCTGTCCTCGGATCAGAAGAACGACTCGGACATCCTGGCCATGTGCGGCGCCGGCGCCGCCCTCTACTGCAGCAGCATCCCCTTCCCCAAGCCCCTGGCCGCCGTGCGCATCGGCCGGGTCAATGGCGAGTTCAAGGTCAACCCCAGCTTCGAAGAGCTGGACGAGTCCACCCTGGACCTGGTGGTGGCGGCCACGCCCGACGCCGTGGTCATGGTGGAGGCCGGAGCCCAGGAGGAATCCGAGGACGTCATCCTCCAGGCCATCACCCTGGCCCACGAGAACATCCGCCGCATCTGCGACGTGATCCAGGAGATCCATGACGAGCTGAAGCCCGTGAAGCGGACCGTGGAGAAGAAGGAGATCCCGGCCGACGTGGTGGAGATGGTGCGCCAGAAGGTGAAGGGCCCGCTGTCGGAGGCCATGCGCGTCCGGGGCAAGCTGGACAGCTACTCCCGGGTGGACCAGGTCCGCGACGAGCTCATGGCCTCCATCCCCGAGGACCAGGCGGAGACCCGGTCCCAGGCCGGCAAGGTGTTCAAGCAGCTCCAGTCCGAGATCCTGGCCGAGGCGGTCATGAACGAGAAGCGGCGCCTTGATGGCCGCGCCTTCGACCAGATCCGGACCATCACCTGCGAGGTGGGGGTGCTTCCCCGCACCCACGGCTCGGCGCTCTTCACCCGGGGTGAGACCCAGGCCCTGGTCACCACGACCCTGGGCACCGCCTCCGACGCCCAGCGGCTGGACTACATCGAGGGCGAGTCGGAGAAGCGGTTCATGCTCCACTACAATTTCCCGCCCTTCTCGGTGGGCGAGGCCCGCTTCATGCGCGGCCCGGGCCGTCGCGAGATTGGCCACGGCGCCCTGGCGGAGCGGGCGCTGGAGCCCATGATCCCGGTCCAGGACAGCTTCCCCTACACCCTGCGGGTGGTGTCCGACATCCTGGAGTCCAACGGCTCCTCCTCCATGGCCACCGTCTGCGGCGCGGCCCTGGCCCTCATGGACGCCGGCGTCCCGGTCAAGGCGGCGGTGGGCGGCATCGCCATGGGACTCATCAAGGCCGACACCGGCTTCGCCGTCCTGTCGGACATCGCCGGCGCCGAGGATCACTACGGCGACATGGACTTCAAGGTGGCCGGCACCCAGGAGGGCATCACCGCCCTGCAGATGGACATCAAGATCACCGGCGTCACCGAGGCCATCCTCCGGCAGGCGCTGGAGCAGGCCCGGACCGGGCGGCTCCACATCCTGGGCAAGATGGCCGAGGCGCTTCAGTCGCCCCGGGCCGACCTGTCGCGCTACGCGCCCAGGATCATCTCCATCCACGTCCCCAAGGACAAGATCCGCGACGTCATCGGCACCGGTGGCAAGGTCATCCGCAGCATCATCGAGCGCACGGGCTGCAAGATCGAGGTCAACGACGACGGCCGGGTGGATATCGCCTCCGTGGACGAATCCAGCGCCATGAAGGCCAAGGAGATCATCCTGGAGCTGACCGCCGAGGCTGAGATCGACAAGACCTACCTGGGCAAGGTGGTCCGGATCACCAACTTCGGCGCCTTCGTGGAGATCCTCCCCAGCGTGGACGGTCTGCTTCACATCTCCGAGATCGCCCACCACCGGGTGGAGCAGGTGGAGGACGTCCTCAAGGAAGGGGATGAGGTCACGGTCAAGGTGCTGTCCATCGACGCCCAGGGGAAGATCCGGCTGTCCCGGAAGGCCCTCCTGGAGCGCTCCCCCGAGGACGAGCGGCGTCAGGCCGAGTCCCGGGACCGGGGCGGCGACAGGGGCGGCGACCGGGGCCGCAGCGGAGATCGCGGCGGCCGGGACCGCGGCCCCCAGGGCGACCGCGGCGGACGCCGGGACCGGTCCCAGCACCGCGGCCCGCGCCAGGGCAGCGGCGATGACCGGAGACACCGCCAGAGCAGCTAGGTCCAACTCCAGCGCCCAGGGAGGGACGACATGCGCCAGCGACTGAGCGAGTACCTGCAGGCCGAGGGGAAGGTCAGCGGGGATGAGCTTGCCCAGGCCCGGCGCACCCAGAAGTTCTTCGGCGGCTCCCTGCTGTTCAACCTGGTCCGGCTCAGCGTCCTGAAGGAGCCCGAGGCGGAGGAGATCCTCTCCCGCTGGAGCGGTTACCCCTACGCCCCGCTGCGGCAGATGCGGCGAATCCCGGAGCACGTCCTGTCCCTGCTGGACCCGGCGGTGGCCTCCCGCCGCCGGCTCGTCCCGTTCCAGGTCGACCCCGGCAGCCTGGGGATCGTCACCTCCCGGATGGACAACGAGCCCTTCATCCGGGAGCTGGAGCGGCGGGTCGGTTTGCCCGTGGTCTCCCACATCGTCATGGAGGAGCGGCTGGAGGGGCTGCTGGAGCGCCACTACGGCATCCCCGCCCCCCGGCGCGACGCCGTGCGGCCGGTGGAGGCTGGAGACAGCTCCTTGCCCGGGATGGCGGCGGCCGGATCGGAGGGGACCGCACCCGGTGACGGGACGGCCCTGGGGCTGGACGGCCTGCCCCTGGAGAGCGATGTATCGCCGCAGGAGCTGCTTCCGTCGCGCCGCCAAGGCGGCCTCTCCCCCCTGGCCGAGGCCCTGGGCGATCTGCCCGATGAGCCCCCGGCCCAGCGCATGGGCAGCCGTGGCCTGGGATCCCGGCCCTCTCCTGCGCAGGGGAAGCCGGCGGCGGACACCGGGGCGAAGCGGGCCAAAGCGGGCCGGACCGCATCCCCTGCTCCCCCGGCCCCCCCCGCGACCTCTCCGCCGCGCCCGCCGGTGGAGCCGGCGGTCGCCCCCCCGTCCTCCGCCTCCGCCGAGGAGCAGCTGGCCCGGGCGGGCGACCGGGAGGAGATCGGCCGGGCGGCGGTGGAGCTCGCCCTGGCTCGCGGCCTGGTGCGGGTGGCCCTCTTCGGGCACCAGAAGGAGCGTCTGGTGGGGTGGGGTGGAGGCGGGGCCGGCGTGGACGCCGGAAAGATCCACCGCCTGAGCATCCCCCTGTACACCGCGTCCATCTTCGCCGGCTTCCGGGTCAACCCGGCCCCTTACGTGGGGATCCTCCCGGACCAGCCGGCCAACCGCGAGCTGCTGGCGGCCCTGGGCGGCGACCCGCCCCGGCTGGTGACGGCCATTCCCATCCTGCTGAAGGATCGTCTGGCCGGGGCCCTGTACGCCGACGGCGGGCCCGGGAGCAGCCAGCCGGTGGATCTGAAGCGGCGGGCCGGGCTGGCCGCCAAGGTGGCCAGCGCCCTGGAGATCCTCCTCCTGCGGAAGAAGATCCTCTCCTAGAGGAGCCAGCGCAGCACAGGGTCGAAGAGCGGCTGCGGCCGCTCCGCTGCCTGAAGCAAGTGGATTGATCCCCCTGCTTGACACCCGGGTGGGCAGGCCGTAGAATCCCGCGTTTCCGCAGGGGATTCCCCGGCCCGGGCCGGGCGATTAGCTCAGCGGGAGAGCACCTGCCTTACAAGCAGGGGGTCACTGGTTCAAATCCAGTATCGCCCACCAGGCCCCGGCTCCCGCCCGCAAGCGTCCCCCTGCGCGCCCTCTGCGGGGGCGTGGTGCAGTTGGTTAGCACGCCGGCCTGTCAAGCCGGAGGTCGCGGGTTCAAGTCCCGTCGCTCCCGCCATCTAAAGAACTTGCGCTGCCGGCCTCCTCGAAGTGGATGTCATCCACCAGCAGCTCACACGGCAGGAAGTTGCCTGCGCCGTCCGCTGGGTTCCATAACCCGAGGATCTCGAGGCGCGACAGGTCAATCCCGTCGAACCTGGAAAGAGGCACGGTGAACGTCCTCCAGCCCGACGCGTCCCCGCCGTCACCATGCTCAAGGATGTTGACCGTCTGGGCGCTGGAGGCGGGGCCTTCCAGCTTCAGCTCCAGGTGGGTCACCTCCTCGGGCACCCTCAGCCGCATGGACACGGCGCGGGCCGCGCTGGCGTCGAAGCTGTCGAAGATCAGGTACACGCCTCCCCAGCTGCTGCCCGTGAAGGCCAGTCGCAGCGCCGCTCCGTCGCCGGCCCCCGCCGCTGGCATGAGCCCCGAATCCCGGATCCCCGGGCCGAGGATGTTGACGCTCCCCGATCCCATCGCCTGGGCGAGATCCGCGCTGAGAACGACGGCGATGTCCGGCCCCGCAGCCTGGATCTCCTCCGGATACCCCGGAGACGTGGGGCCATGGGCCCTCCGCTCCGGGTACAGCTTTCGCATGGCGAGCTTGGCTTCTCGATCCACCGTGAAGAGCCCCCAGTGCCCCTCGGTCCCCACCCCCTTCCAGGGCTCGTCGAAGGCCTCGAA
>JBFGDW010000075.1:0-12359 GCA_041580435.1 Candidatus Polarisedimenticolia bacterium
CGGCATCATGGAGATGCTGCGGCGCGAGTCCATCCCCATCTCCGGCGCCCGGGCGGTGGTGCTGGGGCGCAGCCTCATCGTGGGCCGGCCGCTGGCGCTGCTCCTGCTGGGGGAGAACGCCACCGTCACCGTGGCCCACTCCCGGACCCGGGATCTTCCCGCCGTCTGCCGGGAGGCGGACATCCTGGCCGTGGCCATCGGCCGGCCCGGCTTCGTCACCGAGGCCTTCGTCAAGCCCGGGGCGGTGGTGGTGGACGTGGGGATCAATCAGGTCACCGACCCAGCTCGGGCCCGGGACCTGTTCGGGGAGGGCTCGCCCCGCCTGGCGCGCCTGGCGGAGAAGGGCTCCACCCTGGTGGGGGACGTCCACCCCCGGCGCGTGGCGCCGGTGGCCGGCGCTCTCACACCGGTGCCCGGAGGCGTGGGCCCCCTCACGGTGGCCATGCTCCTGCGCAACACCCTGACCGCCTACCGGAGGCGCCGCGGGGCCGGGAAGGCCGTGGCCCGGTGAGCGCCCCCGACCTCGTCCTGGAGGTGGGCCTCACCGGCGGCATCGCGTCGGGCAAGTCCACGGTGGATGGCATGCTGGAGATGTTCGGGGCCCGGATCATCGACGCCGACGACCTGGTGCACCAGATGCTCCGGCCCGGCCGGCCTGAGCAGGAGCAGGTGGTGGCTCGGTTCGGCGAAGGGATCCTGGACCGGGCCGGCGCCGTGAACCGCAAGGCGCTGGCGGCCATCGTCTTCTCCGACCCGGCGGCGCGGGCCGATCTCAACGCCATCCTGCACCCGGCGGTGCGCCGGGAGGAGGAGCGCCTCAAGGAGGAGCACCGGGAGAGCGGCGGCGGCATCGTCATCACCGACGCGGCGCTCCTGGTGGAGACGGGCCGTTACCGGGAGTACGACCGGCTCGTGGTGGTGGCCTGTGATCCGTCGCTGCAGATCTCCCGCCTTCTGGCCCGGGACCCGGACATGACCGCCGCCGAGGCCCGGGAGCGCCTGGCGGCCCAGGGCCCCCTGGAGGACAAGGTGGCCGTGGCCGACTACGTCATCGACACCTCCGGCTCGTTCAACGACACCGAGGAGCGCGCCCACGAGGTGTACCAGCTGCTCATCGAGGACCTGGAGGCCAGGCGGCGAGGCGAACCCTTGCCCGCGCGGCCCCGCCCCGTTCCCGGGGCGGATTGATGCTGGATGGGGCGGCCTGCCGGAAGCTCCTGGACGCGCTGCTGGCCACCGGCGCGGATTTTGCCGAGGTCTACCAGGAGCGCCTGAGCCGCACCACCCTGGTGCTGGACGACGGCTCCCTGGACGCCGCCGTGGGCGGGGTGGACGGCGGCACGGCGCTGCGCCTGGTCCACGGCGAACGGACCTTCTTCGCCAACAGCAATGACACCGACCTGCCGCCCCTCCTGGCCGCCGCCGGGCGGCTGGCCGCTCTGGTGGAGGGACCGCCCCGGCCGGCTCCAGCCGCCTTCCAGGACCCTGCCGGCCCCTCCCCCTCGCCGGTGCAGGCCTCTCCCCTGGAGGTCCCCGCCCAGAAGAAGGTGAAGGTGCTCCAGCGGGCCAACGACGCCGCCCGCGGGTCCGATGGGCGGATCTCCCAGGTGACCGCCCGCTACCTGGACAGCGTCCAGGAGGTGCGGGTGGCCAATTCCCAGGGGGAGCTGGCCGACGACCTGCGGGTGATCACCACCCTGGCGGTGCAGGTGCTGGCCCGGGACGGCGACGTGATCCGCACCGGCTACGCCGCCGATTCCCAGACCCGCGGCTTCGAGCTGTTCCAGCACGTGGCCCCCGAGGCCACCGCCAGCCGGGCGGCGCGCCAGGCCATCATCCAGCTCACCGCCCGCCCCGCTCCGTCCGGCGATTTCACCGTGGTGCTGTCGTCCCAGGCCGGCGGGACCATGGTGCACGAGGCGTGCGGCCACGGCCTGGAGGGGGACTTCGCCGACAAGGGGCTGTCCATCTACACCGGCCGCCTGGGCCAGGAGGTGGCGTCGCCCCTCATCTCGGTGCTGGACGACGGCACGCTGCCCCACGCCCGGGGCTCGTCGCGCATTGACGACGAGGCAGTCCCGGCCAGCCGCGTGGTCCTCATCGACCGGGGGGTCTTGCGGGGCTTCTTGCACTCCCGCCGGAGCGCCCGGCGGATGGGAAGCTCGCCCACGGGCAACGGCCGGCGCGAGTCGTTCCGCCACCTCCCCATCCCCCGCATGCGCAACACCCTCATCGCCCCGGGGACCACGCCCCCCGAGGCGATCCTGGCGTCGGTTCAGGACGGCATCTTCGTGGCCCACATGGGGGGCGGCGAGGTGGACATCGCCAGCGGCAACTTCGTCTTCAACTGCTCCGAGGCGTACCGCATCCGCGGCGGGAAGCTGGCCGAGGCGCTGCGGGACGTCACCCTGGCCGGCTGCGGTCCGGAGATCCTGCGCACCATCGACATGGTGGGAGCCGACCTGGGGTTCCAGGTGGGCACCTGCGGCAAGGACGGCCAGGGCGTGCCCGTGGCCGACGCTCAGCCCACGCTGCGCATCCCCTCCATCCTGGTGGGGGGGCAGTCGGAGTCCAGGTGAGCGGCGGCGGCGGGAGGAGCGGCCGGCTGGAGCAGGCGCTGGATCTGGCGCGGCCCGGCGAGGTGCTGGAGATCTTCCTGGAGGACTCGGTGAGCTCCACCGTCACCGTGGTGGACGCGGAGGTGGAATCCACCGAGGAGCGCCGGGACCACGGCGCCGGCCTGCGCCTGTTCCGGGACGGCCGGGTTGGCTTCGCCTACACCTCGGACCTCACCGACGCCGGCCTGGCCCACGCGGCGGAGATGGCCCGGGCCCTGTCGGTCCACGCCCGCCAGGAGCCACAGAACCGCCCCCCCGATCCGGGCCGGGCGCTGCCGCCGCCGCCGTCGCCGCCTCCACCATCGTCGCCAGGCGCCGCCCAGCGGCGCCTGGAGCTGGCCCTGGCCGCCGAGGCGGCGGCCAAGGGGTCGGCGGCCCCCGGTGTGATCCGCACCCGGGCCTCGTCGGTGACCGACGGCGCCGGGACGTTCAGCGTGGCCCACTCGGGCGGGCTCATGGCCGCGTGGTCGTGGTCCCGATCCTGGGCCAGCGTGGAGGTTGTGGCCGAGCGGGGCGGCACCCGTCAGACCGGCTACGAGAGCGACTGGTCCGAGGCCCCCGGCCGCCTGGACGCCGGCGGGGTGGGGCGCACCGCCGCCGAGCGTGCCCTGGTCAAGTTCGACGCCATCCGGCCGCCCACCGCGCGCACGGCGGTGGTCCTGGCACCGCTGGTCACCGCCGGCCTGTTCGCCGCCCTGGCCGAGGCGCTCTCGGGCAAGGCGGTGCTGAGGGGACGCTCCCTCTTCGCCGGGAGGGTCGGCGCGCGGGTGGGGGCCACCGCCGTCACCCTGACCGACGACGGCAACCGCCGCGGCGGCTTCGCCGCGGCGCCGGTGGACGGCGAGGGAGCCCCCTCCACCCGGGCCATCCTCATCCGGGACGGCGTCCTGGAGGGCTTCCTCCACGACACCTACACCGCCGCCCACCTGGGGGCCGCCAGCACCGGGCACGCCGTCCGGGACTCGTACACGACCCTGCCGGGCATCGGCACCCGCAACCTCTGCCTGGAGCCGTCGGGCCCGGGGCCGGCCGAGATCCTGGCCGCTGCCGGAGAGGGGCTCTACGTGGAGGAGGTGATGGGGCTGCACACGGTGGATCCGGTCACCGGCGACTTCTCCCTGGGGGCGTCGGGGCGGATGGTGACCGGCGGCCGGCTGGGGGGGGCCGCCGAGGGGTTCGCCATCGCCGGCAACGTCCTCTCCATCCTGGAGGCGGTGGAGGCGGTGGGGAGCGACCTGCGCTTCTTCCCCGGGACCTCGGGGGGGAGCACGGTCCTGCTGGGGGGCATCGCCGTCTCGGGCCGCTGAACGGCCCGTCCTCCCGGATTTCCCCGAAAAGGTTTGCTCCGGGCCGATCCGTCTGTTATGATGAGACTTGAGTGTTCCTGAACAGACCTATCCCGATCACGGCCCGCGATGCTGAGTGGCATTGCAGGGCTTGCCCTGTCCCCGGCCCGCCCGGCTGAGCCGGGCGTCCCGCTTCGCGCAAGGAGGCTGCCGATCTCCCTTCAGACCCGCACCCGCGTCAACCACCAGATTCGCTTGAGCCCCGTCCGCCTCATCGGACACGACGGCACCCAGATCGGGGTCGTCTCCATCGAAGATGCCCGTGAAGCTGCCCGGGAAGTCGGCCTCGACCTCGTCGAGGTTGATCCCAACGCCCGCCCCATCGTCTGCAAGATCATGGACTGGGGCAAGGCCAAGTACGAGCTGGCGAAGAAGGAAAAGCTCGCCAAGCGCCACGAGAAGACCCTCGAGATCAAGCAGGTCAAGTTCCGGCCCGGCATCGACGACCACGACTTCGACACCAAGCTGTCCCACGCCCGGCGCTTCCTCGAGGAGGGGAAGCGCACCAAGGTCACCATCATGTTCCGGCGCCGGGATCTGCGCCGGCCCGAGAACGGCATCCGCGTCCTGGACCGGGTGGCCGAGGAGCTGGGGGACGTGGCCAAGGTGGAGACCCGTCCCGGGAAGATCGAGAACCGGGACCTGACCATGGTGCTGGTGCCTCTGGCCGGCGTGGGCCACTCGACGAAGAAGCCCGCCCATGCCAAGCCCGACGGCGACGGACAGTCCCGTCCGGAGGCCGCCAAGGACCAGGCCCGGTCCGAGAAGGGCGAGCCGGCTGCGGCGCCGGCCGGTGCCGCGGCCGCCGAGCCGCCGGAGCCCGTCTCCCGTCAGTGACGCCGGGACAGGCAGGGACTCCCTGAGAGGATGAAGCGCCAGGGCGCCCGCCGATCCGCCGGGCGTGCGTAGTCGATGCCGATGCGCGGCGTGGCCTCGACCTCCCCGCGTGCCGCCGGCCGACCCTCCTCCACCCGCAGCTCGGTGCAGCGGACCACGTCTGCACCGTCCAGGCGCAGATCCACGTCCAGGGCCCGGCAGAGGCGCGCCGGGCCGCCGGCCAGCCAGTTGCCCGGTGGCGGGCGCCGACCCCCCGCCGCCTGCCCCGCGGCGGAGCCGCCGCGCCGGCGGGCCATGGCCGCCACCCCCTCTTCGGGCTCCAGCGCTCGCACCAGCACCGCCGCCGGGAATCCCTCCCGCTCGGTGACCAGGTTCAGCATGTGGTGCATGCCGTAGGTGAAGTAGACGTAGGCGCGCCCCGGCCCGCCGAACAGGGAGCGATTGCGCCGGGTCAGGCCGCTGCGCCCGTGACACGCCGAGTCGGCCGCCCCCACGTAGGCCTCCACCTCGACGATGCGACCGGCCAGGCGCACCCCACGCCACACCCGCACCAGGCGCCGGCCGATGAGGTCCCGGGCCACCTCCAGCGTCGGCCGGCTGAAGAACGCCCGGCCCAGCCGCCGCGGCCCGGGCCGGGACGGCCGGCTCACGCCTGGGCGCCCCCGGTACCGGAGCCATCGGCCCGGTTGCGGGCCCGCTGGGCCTTGTACTTGGGCAGGCAGGCCCGGCAGTAGACCGGCTGCACGCCATTGGGCCGGAACGGGACCTGGGTGGGGGCGTCGCAGTCGCTGCAGACCGCGTCGAACAGGTGCACCGGCCGCCGCCCCGCCCCGCCGGCCTGGCGCCGGTCGTCACGGGGGCCGCCGCGCCGCGGTCCCCGGCCCGCCCCTGGCGCCGGACCCAGGGACGCCTTGAACAGCGGCCCGCTGGCGCCGCCGGCCTGGCCCGGCGCCGGCGGCTGGGATCGCCGGCCCCGGTCCCCCTGGGGCTGGTTCTTGCGGGCCGCCCGGCAGGGCTTGCACCGCTTGGGGGCGTGGGTGAGCCCCTTTTCCTGGTAGAACTGCTGCTCCGCCGAGGTGAAGGTGAACGGGGCGTTGCAGTCGATGCAGACGATCTCTTGGTCCTGGAACTCCATGGGCGTCTCGTCCTGTGGTCGGGTTGCCTGGCTCAGGGGAGCGTGGGCCGGCCGGCCCCTTCCCTGAGCTCGTCCAGTGTAACCGGCCGGTTGTCCTCATCCACGAACACCAGGCGCGGCGTGAAGGATTCGATCTCGGACTCTTCCAGCTGGCAGTACGCCGCCATGATAACCGAATCGCCCGGCCGGGCCAGGTGGGCGGCGGCGCCGTTGACGCAGACCTGGCCCCCGCCCCGCCGCCCCTCGATGAGGTAGGTGGCGAACCGGTGGCCGCTGGTGATGTTGTAGACCTCGATGCGCTCGAAGGGGTGCAGCCCCGCCTCGTCCATGAGATCCCGGTCCAGGGTGAGGCTGCCAACGTACTCCACGTTGGCCTCGGTGACCGTGGCGCCGTGAATCTTGGCCCGCAGGAATTCCCTCTTCATGGCGTCGTCTCTCCCCGCGCCAGCGCGGCCAGCGCCGCGTCTGGGTGAATCACGTTGTCGATGAGGCGTGTGGTGCCCAGGCGGACCGCTGCAGCCACCACCACGGGACCCTCCACCGCCGGCGGCGCCTGCAGGCTGTCCAGCGCCGCCACCTCCAGGTACTCCACCGCCAGATCCTCGACGCCGGCCAGCATCTCCAGGCCGGCATGGCGTACGACGGCGGGATCGGTCTCGCCCGCCGCCAGGAGACGGGCGCAGACGGACAGGGCCCGGGCCAGATAGGGTGCAGCGGCCCGCTGGCGCGGCGTCAGGTAGGCGTTGCGGCTGGAGAGGGCCAGGCCGTCGGACTCACGCACGGTGGGGACCACCGGCACCTCCACCGGCAGATCCAGGTCCCGGACCATGCGCCGGATGAGGAGCGCCTGCTGGATGTCCTTCTGGCCGAAGAAGGCCAGGTCGGGCTCGGCGGCGTGGAGCAGCTTGAGCACCACGGTGAGCACGCCGCGGAAGTGGCCCGGGCGGGCCTCCCCCTCCATGGGGAGGGCCAGGGCGCCCTCCTCCACCCAGGTGGAGTGGTCCGTGGCGTAGACCTCGCCGGCGCGCGGGACGTAGGCGGCCTGGACGCCAGCCCGGGCGCACAGCGCCAGATCCGCCTCCAGCGTCCGTGGGTAGCGCTGGTAGTCCTCCCCCGGCCCGAACTGGGCCGGGTTGACGAAGATGGAGGCCGCCACGGCGCCGGCGGCGGCGGCCGCCGCCTCCATGAGGGCCTCGTGGCCGGCGTGGAGCGCCCCCATGGTCGGGACCAGGGCGACGCGCCGGCCGGCCTGGCGCTGCCGGCGCGACCACGCGCGCAGCTCGCCGGCCGTGGCCAGCATCGCCGGCGCCTGAGGCCGCGCCACGGCCGCGCCGGGGCGGCTCACGCTCCCTCCCGGCGGCGCCGGGGCGCCCGGGACTCCAGCCAGCGAGCCACCACCTCCGGCGTGGGGTACGACTCCTCCGGGCCCGGGTAGGCGCCACGGCGCACGTCGCCGGCGAAGGCCTTCACCGCGGCGACGGCCTGCTCCCCCAGATCGGCGTAGCGGCGCACGAACCGGGGCAGCGGCCCCGGGCCGCTCCATCCGGCCAGGTCGTGGAAGACCAGCACCTGCCCGTCACACGCCGGTCCGGCGCCGATGCCGATGGTGGGCACGGGCAGCTCGGCGGTGATGGCGGCGGCCAGCCGGTCGGGCACCCCCTCCAGGACGACGCAGAAGGCGCCGGCCCCAGCCACCGCGCAGGCGTCCTCGAAGACCTCCTCGGCCCGGGCCACGTCGCGCCCCTGCACCCGGTAGCCTCCCAGGGCGTGGGTCGACTGGGGGGTGAGCCCCACGTGGCCCATGACGGGGATCTCGGCGTCCAGAATGGCGCGGATCACATCCACGCGCTTGCGGCCGCCCTCCAGCTTCACCCCCGCCGCGCGGCCCTGCTGGACGAAGCGGCCGGCATTGCGCACCGCGTCCCGCCAGCCGGTGTGGTAGGAGAGGTAGGGCATGTCCCCCACAACCAGGGCGCGGGTCACGGCCCGGCTCACGGCGGCGGTGTGGTGGACCATCTCCTCCACGCTCACCGACAGCGTATCGGGATGGCCCAGCACCACCATGGCCAGGGAATCCCCTACCAGGGCAATGTCGGCTCCGGCGGCGTCGGCCACCCTGCCCGTGGGAGCGTCATAGGCGGTGACCATGACCAGGCGGCGCCCCTCGGCACGGGCGGCCTGGATGGATGGGACGGTGACGCGCCGGCTCGGCGCTGGTGAAGCGGACATGTCCGGGCTCCTTCCTCCCCGCAGATGTCGAGGGGATGGGGTCCTTTCCAGTCAGGAGCGCCGGCCCGCCAGGGTCGCCGCCGTCCCGGTCACGCGCGTGATCCGAGCGGCACGTAGTACTGGACGCCACGCTCCATGTTGCGGATCTGCTCGATGAGATCCTCGAGGTCTTCCTCTCTGTGAACAAAATCGATGTCGCTGGTATTCACCACCAGCAAGGGTGTCGCGTCGTAGTGGAAGAAGTAGTGGTTGTACGAGCGGTTCACCTCGGCGATGTACTTCTCGGAGATGTTGGCCTCGTAGTCCCGCTTCCGCTTCCGGATGCGCTCCATGAGGACGTCGGTGCCGGCCTGCAGGTAGATGACCAGGTCCGGCCGCGGCACGTTCTCCTCCAGGAGCGAGAACAGCTTGTCGTAGATGATGAGCTCGTCGTCGGTGAGGGTCAGGTAGGCGAAGATCTTGTCCTTCTCAAGGACGTAGTCGGCGATGACGGTCTGGGAGAAAAGGTCCTTCTGGGCCAGCTCGCTGAGCTGCCGGTAACGGCTCAGGAGGAAGAAGAGCTGGGCCTGGAAGGCCGCCCCCGGCCGGTCGTTGTAGAAGTCGACCAGAAACGGGTTCTCGATGCTCTCCAGCACCTTGGCCGAGTCAAAGCGCGCGGCCAGGGCGTCGACCAGACTGGTCTTGCCCACGCCGATGGCGCCCTCGATGGCGATGTACTTGTGCTTCATGGATCGATCTCGACGACGGCGGCATCATAGCCCGACGGACGACTCCGGGTCCAGCCGCGCGTCCAGCGCGCTCACATCCACGGCAGGACCCAGGCGCGGTCGGGGCAGACGGCCAGCAGCTCCGCCACGGTCCGGCCCAGGCCCGGGTGGCGCACCTCGGGCGCGATCTCGGCCAGGGGGACCAGGACGAACCGCCGCAGGTGGAGGCGGGGATGGGGCACCAGGACCGCCCCGGCGCGGAGGATCGTGTCGCCGTCCAGGAGCAGGTCCACGTCCACGGTGCGCGCCCCCCCGGGCTGGCCGCGGACGCGTCCCAGGCGCGTCTCGGCGGCCTGGCCGGCCAGGACCAGCGCCTCCGGGCCCAGGGGGGCGGCCACCTCCACCACCTGGTTCAGGAAGGGGGGCTGGGGGACCTCCCCCACCGGCTCTGTGACGTAGACCCGGGACGCCTGGATGAGGCGGATCCCCTTGCCTTCCAGGATGTTGAGCGCCGCGCGCAGGTATCCCATCCGGTCGCCCAGGTTGGAGCCAAGCCCCAGGAAGATGCGGCGGCTGACGGGGAGGCTGGCGGGCACGGGGCACCTGCTCCGGCGGCGGGGCGGCCGCCGCCGCGTTGACACTCGCGGAAACCGTCTGTTACTGTAATCCACTCTTTCCGGTGAAGAGAACCGTCTCCAGGCCTGATGGACGGCGAGGTCCAGACTCCTGTTCCGGCACCTGAGTGCCTCCCCGGGAGATGTCCGTGAGCCCGACCCGATCCCCGAAGACCAAGGCCCCAGCCAAGAAATCGACCAAGAAGACCGCGCGCAAGGCCCGTCCGTCCAAGGCCGGCGCCGGCAAGCCGGCGGCCCGCAACAAAGCCCCGGCACAAGCCGCCGCCGCCCCGGCCGGCGGCAAGGCGCCCGCCGCGGCCGCCGGCCCCAGCCCCGAGCGGGCCCGGCAGGAGGCCGCCCAGTACAAGGAGGCCCTGGCCGCCTACGCCGGCTGCATGGAGCTGCTCCAGAAGAAGGACTGGAAGCAGGCGAGCCGGGCGCTGGCCAGCTTCATCAGCACCCACCAGAAGGAGCGGGAGCTCAACGAGCGGGCCCGCATGTACCTGCGCGTCTGCGGCCAGCACCTGGACGCCTCCAACCTCAAGCTGGAGTCTCTGGACGATCACTGCTACGTCGCCGTGGTGCTGTCCAACGACGGGGAGTACGACACGGCCCTCAAGCATTTGGACCGGGCCCTCAAGCACACCCCGGAGTCGGACAAGGCCATGTACCTCCGGGCCTCCACCCTGGCCCTGAAGGGGGACCGCCGCCGGGCCCTGGAAGCCCTGCGCAAGGCCATCTCCCTGGACGACCGCAACCGCATCTACGCCGCCAACAACCCCGACTTCTCGAGCCTCCGTGATGACGAGGAGTTCATCACCCTCACCACACGGGAGGACGAGGAGCGCTGATGAACAGACCCGGGGCCAACCGGCCCCTGACCGCCCTGGTCCTGGCCGCTGGCCTCGGCAAGCGGATGCGGTCCCGGACCGTGAAGCTCCTGCATCCCCTGTGGGGCCGCCCCATGATCGGATGGGTCTTCGACGCCCTGCGGGGGGTTGCCCCGGATCGGGTGCTGGTGGTGCTGGGACATCAGGCCGAGCAGGTGCAGGAGGCGCTGCACGCCGAGCGGTTCGAGGCGGTGATCCAGCAGGAGCAGCGCGGCACCGGCCACGCGGTCATGACGGCCCGCCCGCTGCTGGAGGGAGCCGCCGGCGAGCTGCTCATCCTCAACGGCGATCTCCCCCTCCTCACCGGCCCCACCCTGGCCGCCTTCCTGGAGCAGCACCGGTCCGCCGGCGCCGCCCTGAGCCTGCTCACCACCCACCTGGACGATCCCACGGGCTACGGCCGTGTCCTGCGCCGGGACGGCGCGCCGCACCGGATCGTGGAGCAGCGGGACGCCAGCCCTGACGAGCGGCAGGTGACCGAGATCAACTGCGGCGTCTACCTGGTGGACGTGGCGGTGCTGCTCCCGCTGCTGGACCGCCTGGGGACCGACAACGCCCAGCATGAGTACTACCTCACCGACATCGTCTCCGCCCTGGCCGGCGCGGGCCAGATGGTCCAGGGCGTGGTCCACGCCGACTCCCGGGAAGTGCTGGGGGTCAACGACCGGCGGGAGCTGGCCGAGGCGGCCGCCATCCTGGGCCGGCGCAAGCGCCACGCCCTCATGGCCGCCGGCGTCACGCTCCTGGACCCCGATCACACCTACATCGACCCCCGGGCCCAGGTGGGCCAGGACACCGTCATCTACCCCAATGTCTGGGTGGAGGGGGCCAGCGTCATCGGCGAGGACTGCGTCATTCGCCCGGGGGCCCATCTCATCGAGGTCCGCATGGGCAACGGCGTGACCATCAAGGACGGTTGCGTCATCCAGTCCTCGGAGATCGGCAACGGCGCCCAGGTGGGCCCCTTCGCCCACCTGCGCCCCGGGACCTATCTTTGCGAGAAGGTGAAGGTGGGCAACTTCGTGGAGACCAAGAAGGCATTCCTGGGGCCGGGCAGCAAGGCCTCCCACCTCTCCTACCTGGGGGACGCCGAGCTGGGCAAGGACGTCAACGTGGGCGCCGGGACCATCACCTGCAACTACGACGGCGTGGCCAAGCACCGCACGGTGCTGGAGGACGGCGTCTTCATCGGCAGCGACACCCAGCTGGTGGCGCCGGTGAAGGTGGGCGCCGGGGCCTACGTGGGCGCCGGCAGCACCATCACCCGGGACGTGCCGCCGGGCTCCCTGGCCCTGAGCCGTCCGCCCCAGCGCCACATCGAGGGCTGGGCCGAGCGCAAGCAGAAGCGCGGCCAGGCCGGGCGGCCGGCGCCGCAGAAGAAAGACGAGGGCTAGGGGCATGTGCGGCATCGTGGGGTACATCGGCGGCGGCGAGGTGGTGCCGGTCATCATGGAGGGGCTGCGGCGCCTGGAGTACCGGGGGTATGACTCGGCCGGCCTGGCCGTGGTCAACGGCTCGGGCGAGCTGGAGGTGCGCCGGGCGCCGGGCAAGCTCCGCGAGCTGGACCGGGTGCTGGGGGAGGCGCCCCTGTCGGGCACCTACGGCATCGGCCACACCCGCTGGGCCACCCACGGCGCCCCCAACGAGCGCAACGCCCACCCCCACCGGGACTGCACCGGACGGCTGGTGGTGGTCCACAACGGCATCATCGAGAACTACCGGGAGCTGCGGAAGTCGATCGAGGACGCGGGGCGCGCGGTCGAATCGGAGACCGATACCGAGCTGATCGCCCACCTCGTGGAGATGGAGCTCGCCGCGGGGCGGGATCTCTTCGCGGCGGTGCGCGCGGCCTGTGCCCGGCTGGTCGGCTCCTACGCCTTCGGCTGTCTCTCGACGCAGGCGCCCAGCCAGATCATCGCTGCCAAGAACGGCGGCAGCCCCATCATCCTCGGGCTCGGTGAGAAGGAGTCGTTCCTGGCCAGC
>JBFGDW010000076.1:0-12339 GCA_041580435.1 Candidatus Polarisedimenticolia bacterium
CATCGGCGGGCTGGAGGTCTGCATCCTGGTGGGCTACCCCGGGAGCATCACCTCGTCGTGGCAGCGCATCGGGCGGGTGGGCCGGGGGGAGGGAGAGTCGCTGGTGCTGCTGGTGGGGATGCCCGATGCCCTGGACCAGTACTTCCTGACCCACCCGCGGGAGTTCTTCCACCGCCCCTTCGAGCCGGTGGTGCTGGATCCGGCCAGCCCCCAGGTGGCCGGCGCCCACCTGGTCTGCGCCGGCGCCGAGCTGCCCCTCACCCGCGACGACGCGGCGCTGTACGGCCGGGAGGTGTTCGGGCTGGTGCCGGAGCTGGCCCGGGAGGGGAGGCTGATCCAGGACGCCGGCGAGGAGCGCTGGTACTCCCTCAGGCGCCGGCCCCAGCGGGACGTGAGCCTGCGTGCCATGGGAGAGAGCTTCACCATCCGCGACGCCGTCTCCCACCGCCCCCTGGGGACCATCGACGCCGGCCGTGCCCGCAGCGAGTGCCACGCCGGCGCCATCTACCTCCACGGCGGGCGCAGCTATCTCATCCGCGACCTGGATCTGGAGCGGCGCCGCGTCCTGGCCGAGCCGGCGTTCGACGCCGACTACTTCACCGTGGTGCAGACCGACAAGGAGACCGAGATCCTGGAGCGCCTGGACGAGGCGCGCCACGACGCCTTCGGCGCCGGCCTGGGCCGGCTCAAGGTGACCACCTCCTTCCGCGGCTACGTGAGGAAGCGGCTCACCGATCAGGAGATCCTCTCGGAGCACCCGCTGGACCTGCCGCCGGTCCACTTCGAGACGGTGGGGCTGTGGGTGGAGCTGCCGGCGGGCCTGGCCCCCGAGGTCGCCCGGCGCCAGGGGCACTTCATGGGGGCCATCCACGCCACCGAGCACGCCGCCATCGGACTGTTCCCGCTGCTGGCCCTGTGCGACCGGGCCGACCTGGGAGGGATCTCCTACCCCGAGCATCCGCAGGTGGGCGGGCCCGCCTTCTTCATCTACGACGGCCATGCCGGCGGCAGCGGCCTGGCCCGGGAGGGGTTCGGGCGCATCGGCGAGCTGCTGGCGCGCACCCGGGACCTGCTGGCGGCCTGCCCCTGCCAGGAGGGGTGTCCCTCCTGCGTCCAGTCGCCCAAGTGCGGCAACGGCAACCGCCCCCTGGACAAGGCCATGGCCCTGCTGGCCCTGCAGGTGCTGACGGGAGAGGCCGAACTGCCCGATCCGGAGCCCGGCCCGGCGGCCCCGGCACCCTCCCGTGCGCCGATCCCGGCATCCCCTCGCAGACCGGCGACCCCGCCGCCGGCTGTCCCCGCCGCCCGGCCGGCCGCTCACGGTGACGCTCCCGCCGTCTCCGTGAAGCCGCCCCCCGACGTGTTCTTCGATCTGGAGACCCGGCACAGCGCCGCCGAGGTGGGGGGATGGGAGCATGCCCGGCGCATGGGGCTGGCCCTGGGGGTGGTGTACGACCGGGGGCGGGACAGCTGGCAGGTCTACCGGGAGGAGCAGGCGCAGGAGCTGATCATCCGGCTGCTGTCGGCGCCGCGGGTGGTGGGGTTCAACGTGAAGCGGTTCGACTATGCCGTCCTTTCGGGGTATGCCGAGGCCGCCGACTTCACCCGCGTCCACACCCTCGACCTGCTGGAGGAGGTGAAGCGGACCCTGGGCTTCCGCCTCTCGCTGGCCCACCTGGCCGAGGCGACCCTCGGGGTGGCCAAGGCCGGCGACGGCCTGCAGAGCCTGGCCTGGGTCCGGGAAGGGCGCTGGGACCTGGTGGAGGCGTACTGCCGGCGCGACGTGGAGCTGACCCGGCTGCTGTTCGACCACGGCCGCGAGCGGCGGCACCTGCTGTTCCGGGACCGGGAGGGACGCACCTTGCGGCTGCCGGTGCGCTGGGCCTGAGGGGGCTGCGGGCTATTCCCCGCGGGCCGCCCGGGGCAAGTTGCAATCCCGCGGAGGAGCGGGTTAGAATCGCGCCTCTTTGCACGGTTCGGACGGAGGAGCCAGCGCCCCTCCGGTCGTCTCGACCAATGCGGGCCCGCGGGGTCCGCACGGAGGGGTCAAAGCATGCTGTCCCGATCTCGCGCCGGATGGCTCGTCGCCGCAGCGGCCCTCCTGCCCGTTCTCTCCGGGGCCGGAGAGCTGCAGGGGCGGGGAGGAACCTGGGAGCTGGGCGCCAACGTGGGGGTCACCGCCCTGGACGGCGGCTTCGACGCCGGCTTCCTGGGCTACACGTTGGGCACCAACTCCAAGGTGCCGCCCAACAACCCGGACAACCTGGACAGCATCGTGCCCGTGGTGGGCCTGCGCGCCGCCTACAACGCCACCCGCTACTTCGCCGTGGAGCTGAGCGTGGAATCGGGCACCGCCGAGGTGGGGACCGAGTCCACCTTCCCGGTGGTGGAGGACTTCACTCTTCCGGCCCAGGTGCGCACGCGCCAGTTCGCCGAGCAGACGGCGGCGGTCCCGGGCATGCGGGCCGCCATCGAGAGCCTGGAATACGACTACGTCAACGCCGGCCTCACCTCCATCTTCAACTTCAACAACCGCCTCACCTCCAGATGGGTCTTCTACGGGGTGCTGGGTGGCGGCGCCTTCACCCTGAACGCCGACACCGGCGCCTGGAACGACTGCAATCCCCAGGTGATCCCCAACCACCCGGCCGCCATCGCCTTCAACCCCTCCACCATCGATCCCAACCGCTTCCCGGGCACCGACCCGTTCATCGACAACCCCAATCGCATCTTCGTGGAGTCGGGCTGCGGCCGCACCTTCCCCATCGGCACCCTCATCGGCTCCACCATGGTCCTGGGGACGACGTTCCAGAGCGCCAATCCGCTGCTGGACTCGGAGGTCCCCCAGAACGATCCCCGGCGCCAGGACCCGAGCTACTCGGTGGATCCGGTGACCACCCAGGTCTTCCTCCAGGGCGCCGCCCAGTGGGACAACCCGCCGGGCCAGCTATCGGACCGCGGGTACCGCTCGCTGGGGAAGATCCGCAGCATCGACGCCCCCTACTACACCGCGGGGGTGGGGGCGCGCTGGCACTTCAAGCCCCGCCAGGCCGTCCGCATCGACATCCGGCGGCACTGGGCCGAGACCATCAACAAGAACATGAACGTGGTCACGGTGGGCTACAGCTTCACTGCCGGCCGGGGCCGCTCCCGGACGATGGAGGTCCCCGATGTCCTGCCCACGTCGGGGGAGGCCGAGGCCGCGGAGGATGCGGTGCCGCCGCCCGGCGAGGCCGAGGAAGGGGAGGGGGCCGATCCCGGCGACCCTCCGGCCCGCTAGCCTCCTACCCGGCCATGTCCTCGTAGTGGAGGCACCCGTCGGCCAGGCGGGCCGCCAGGGCGGCTCCCCGCGTGCCGAAGAGGCTCTTCAGATCCCGGGGGCGCCCCTCGTCGGGCCAGGCGTCCTTGCCGCAGTAGGCCTGGGGCTCGCCGGGGCGGCCGGATTCCTCGCGCACCTTGCAGTGCCGGCAGTCCTGGCAGGAGGGGCGCTTCATCGGTTGAGCTTTTAGCACATCCCCCGTTGACGGAGCCGCCGCGACCGGAAAGAATGCCATCTCATGGACCTCGGTGGCATCATCCCGCCCGTTCCCACCCCCTTCGCCGACGAGAAGGTGGACCTGGATCGGTTCCGGGAGAACCTGGCGAGGTGGATGGCCTGGGAGGGGATGTCCACCCCTGACGGTCCCGGCCCCTTCCGCCTGGCGGGAGTGCTGGTGGCCGGGTCCAACGGCGAGGGGCCGCTGCTCACCGAGGCGGAGGTGGACGCCCTGGTGCGCACCGCCCGGGCCGCGGTCCCCTCTGACCGGCTGCTGCTGGTGGGCACCGGCCGCGAGTCCACCGCCGCCGCCGCCGCCGCCGCCCGGCGCGCCGCCGATCTGGGGGCCGACGCCGTGCTGGTGGGGACGCCCAGCTACTTCCGCCACCAGATCGGCCCCGACGAGCTCATGGCCCACTTCGACGCGGTGGCCGCGGCCACGCCGGTGCCGGTCATCGCCTACAGCGTGCCCCGCTTCAGCGGCTTCGAGATCCCGGTGGCAGTGGTCCAGCGCATGTTCGCCAACCCCGCCTTCGCCGGCATCAAGGACTCCAGCAGCGACACCTCCCGCATCGTGGAGATCCTGGCCGGCGATCACCCGGTGCAGGGGGACGGCTTCAGGGTCATGGCGGGCAACGCCACGGTCTTCTACCCGGCCCTGGCCTGCGGCGCCGCCGGCGGCATCCTGGCGGTGGCCTGCGTGGTGCCGGGGCTGGCCTGCGCCCTGCTGGCCGCCTGGGGCGCCAACGACCAGGACGCCGCCCGCCGCATCCAGAAGCGCCTCACGCCGCTGGCCCGGGCGGTCACGGTGGAGCACGGCATCGCCGGTCTCAAGGAGGCCCTGGATCTCATCGGCCTGTACGGCGGACCGCCGCGCATGCCGCTGCACCCGCTGTCCAAGCCGGCCCGGGCCGCGCTCAACCGCACGCTGCAGCACGCCCTCTGGGCCGAGGGGGAGGAGCTGGGTGCCGGGTCCCGTCTGGTGGACCTGGTGAAGGGGTGAAGGTCCTGCTGCTGGGAGGTGGCGGGTTCCTCTCCTCGGCGGTGGAGCACCGCCTGGCCGCCGACGGGCACCGGCTCACCGTCCTGAGCCGCGGCGGGCGCACCGCCCACCCGGCCAGCGAGGCCTGCCGCGGCGAGCGCCACGACGCTGCGACCCTGCACGGGCTCGCGGCCCGCGGCTTCGACGCGGCGGTGGACTTCCTGGCCTTCAGCGCGGCCCACGCCCGGGAGGTGGTGGAGGCGTTCCGGGGCCGGCTGGCGCGGGTGGTGCTCATCAGCACCGGCTCGGTCTACTGGTGCACAGGGGAGTGGACCAACCCGGTGGGGGAAGATCAGTACCCGCGCGCCGAGGTGCCGGAGCGCCCGCCCACGGCGCTGACCCCCGGCAGCATCGAGCACGCCTACGGGCTGGGCAAGCGCGGCGCCGAGGACGTGCTGGAGGAGGCGACCCGGCGCGGCGATCTCGCCGCCTTCCGGCTGCGCTTCCCGGTGGTGGGCGGCCCGGGCGACCCCACCGGCCGCTACGCCGGCTACCTGGAGCGGCTGGCCGACGGGGGCCCCATCGTCGTCCCCGACGGCGGCTTCAACTCGTTCCGGCACCTCTACGTGGAGGATGCGGCGGCGGCGGTGGCGGCGGCCCTCGACGCCCCCGAGGAGCGGGCCGGCGCCTACAACGCCGCCTCGGCGGAGATCGTCTCGGTGCGCGACCTGCTGCGCCTCATGGCCGAGGCCGCCGGCCGCCCGGAGCCGGAGGTGGTGGCGGCCCCCCGCGCCTGGCTCGCCGCCAGGGGCCTGGGCGACCTGTTCGCCCCCTTCTCCTCCCTGCGCGACCAGATCCTGGACATGGGCCGCGCCGTCCGGGACCTGGGGTTCGCCCCCACCCCCCTGGGCCGCTGGCTGGCGGAGACCGTCCGGCAGGGGGGCGGCGGGGCGGTGCGCCCCAGCGCCGGGCCCCCCCGGCCCGCCTGGCGCCCCCGGGCCGAGGAGATCGCCGCCGCCCGGGAGCTGACCGCCCTGCTGGCGAACCCTGCGGCGACCTGATACGTATGTGAGAGCCGGGGAGGCCATGATTCTCGAGCTGCAAAACCTGACCGTGACCTACGGGCGCAAGGTGGCCATCCGCGACCTGAGCATCCGCCTGGGGGAGGGGGCGGTGGGGCTCTTGGGGCCCAACGGCGCCGGCAAGTCCACCCTGCTCAAGACCGTCCTGGGGTTCCTCACCCCGTCGGCCGGCTCGGGCCGCCTCCTGGACATGGACATCAAGGCCGACCCGCTGGCGGTGCGCCGCAAGGTGGGGTACATGCCCGAGAGCGACGGCCACATCCCCGGGATGAACGCCGTCTCGTTCGTGGCCTTCACCGGGGAGCTGGCCGGCATGGGGCGGGTGGACGCCATGGGCCGCGCCCACGAGGTGCTGTCCTACGTGGGGCTGGGCGAGGCGCGCTACCGCCCGGTGGACACCTACTCCACCGGCATGAAGCAGCGCATCAAGCTGGCCCAGGCCCTCATCCACGACCCCAAGGTGCTGTTTCTGGACGAGCCCACCAACGGCATGGACCCCAAGGGGCGCCGGGAGATGCTCGATCTGGTCAAGGACATCTCCACGCGCAAGAAGATCAGCATCGTGCTCTGCTCCCACCTGCTGCCCGACGTGGAGTACGCCTGCCGGGAGGTGGTGGTGCTGGACAAGGGGACGGTGGTCACCTCCGGCAACATCGATGAGATGCGGGCGCGGCGGCGGCGCGTCTACCAGGTGCGCGGCAAGGGGGACGCCGCCGGCTTCCGCAAGGTGCTGGAGGCGGCGGGCTGCAAGGTGGAGGAGGACCGGGACCGGATGCTGCGGGTGGAGCTGGGGGAAGGCGAGACGGCCGCCCGCATCTTCGCCGCCGCCAGCGGCAACGGCTTCCAGGTGCGCCACCTCATGCAGCTGAGACTGAGCCTGGAGGAGGTCTTCCTGGACGCCATCGGCGCTCCCCACGCCGACGCCTCCTACCAGGTGGCCCCGGCCGCCGGCGGCGACGGGACGGTGCACTGACATGCCCATCTATGACCTGAGCTACCGCCACTGGGACGGGCCGCTGCACGGCGGCGGCCGGCGCTGGTACGTCATCGCCGAGGCGGGCATCCGGCTGCTGCTGTCCTACAAGAAGTTCGTCTTCCTGCTCATGCTCTCATGGATCCCCTTCTTCATCCAGGCGTTCATGCTCTACATGATCCTGGTGAAGGGCCAGACCCTTGGATTCGACCTGGGGCCGGGCTTCTTCCAGAACGCCTTCGCCGTGCAGGTCTTCCCCCTGATCCTGGTGACCATCTACGCCGGATCGGGGCTCATCGCCAGCGACCTGGCCGCCAACGCCTTGCCCCTGTACTTCGCCAAGCCCATCACGCGGATGGACTACGTCCTGGGCAAGCTGGCCATCATCGGGGCGTTCCTGGCCCTGGTGTTCCTGGCGCCGGTGCTGCTGCTGTTCCTGTTCGCCGCCGGCGTCTCCCCCGACATGACCTTCATCCGGGAGAACTACTGGGTGCTGGGCTCCATCCTGGCGTACGGGCTGTTCGTGGTGGTGCTGGCCTCGCTGTTCATCCTGGGGCTGTCGTCCACCTCGCGCTCGGGAAGGGTGGTAGGGGTGGCGTTCATCGCCGCGGTGATCTTCTCGGGGATGATGGGCAACATCCTGAGCCTGTTCCTGCGCAACAACCAGGTGCTGGCCCTGTCCCTCGGGCACAACCTGACCCGGCTGGCCCAGCTCTTCTTCCTGGAGGAGTCCACCCTGCGCCTGCACTGGGGGGCCTCCCTGGCGGTGGCCCTGCTCATCGCCGCCTGGTCGGTCTGGACCCTGTCGCGCCGGATCCGGCCGGTGGAGGTGGTGGCGTGACCGCCACGGTGGAGGTCAAGGACCTGGCCAAGTGGTACGGCCAGGTGGTGGCGGTCAACGGGGTGGGGCTCACCCTGCGCCCCGGGGTCACCGGGCTGCTGGGGCCCAACGGCGCCGGCAAGTCCACCCTGATGAAGGTCCTCACCGGCCAGCTTTCCCCCAGCCGGGGGGAGGCGCGGGTGCTGGGGCACGTCCCGTGGAACAACCCGGAGCTGTTCCGCCACCTGGGCTTCTGCCCGGAGCAGGACGCCTTCTACGAGGCCATGAGCGGGCGGCGCTTCGTCACCGCCCTGCTCAGCCTCAACGGCTTCACCCGGGCCGAGGCGCAGAAGCGCGCCGAGGCGGCCATCGCCGAGGTGGGGATGACCGACGTGGCCGGCGGCAAGATCGGCGGCTACAGCAAGGGGATGCGCCAGCGCATCAAGCTGGCCCAGGCCATCGCCCACGACCCCGAGGTCCTGATCCTGGACGAGCCGGTCACCGGCCTGGACCCGGTGGGGCGGCGCCACATCATCGACCTCATCCGGAAGTGGGGGGGCGAGGGACGCACGGTGCTCGTGTCCAGCCACATCCTCCACGAGGTGGAGTCCATGACAACCACGGTGCTGCTCATCAACCACGGCCGGCTGCTGGCCGAGGGGGACGTGCACGAGATCCGCGACCTCATCGACGAGCACCCCCACCACGTGACCCTCACCACCGCCGACCCCCGGGCCCTGGCGGCCCGCCTCATCGGCGACCCGGACGTGGTGTCGGTGCGCTTCGACGAGGGGAGCAAGAGCGTCACCGCAGAGACGGTGAAGCCCGAGGAGTTCTACCGGCGCATCCCGGCGCTGGTGCTGCAGGAGAAGGTGGACGTGGATGAGCTGTCGAGTCCCGACGACAACCTGCAGGCGGTCTTCGACTACCTGGTGAAGTGATGGGTGAGCGCGCCGCCAGCCCTCCTGTGAGCTTCCTGGCCGGTGCCAGGGCCATGGGCCGGCTGGCCCTGCCCACGACCCTGTGGAGCCGGCGCACGCTCCTCATGGCGCTGCTGGGGCTGTTCCTGCCCCTGGCCGCGTCGCTCTTCCTGGCGGTGAAGGCGATCCCCGCGACGGAGATCCGCACTCCCGGGTACATCTTCTATTCCAACGCGTTCCAGTTCGTGCACTACTACGTCATGCTGGTGGCGCTGTTCTACGGCACGGCGGTGGTGGCCGAGGAGGTGGACAGCCGCACCCTGACCTACTTGCTCACCCGGCCGCTGGACCGCTCGGCGGTGCTGCTGGGGAAGGGGGCGGCGGCCTGGATCATCGGGGCGCTCATCCTGGTGCCGGTGCTGGGGGCCACCTACGTGCTGTTCACCCTGGTGGACGGCCTGCTGTTCGCCGGCGACGCCTCGGGGTTCTGGATCAACATGCCCACCTTCCTGGCCGACATGGCCCTGGTGCTGGCGGCCCTGGCGGTCTACACGGTGCTGTTCACCCTGGTGGGGGCCCTGTTCAACCGGCCGGTGCTGTGGGGCATCGCCATCGCCTTCGGCTGGGAGTCGTGGGTGGCCTTCGTGCCGGGGCTGACCCGCAAGCTGACGGTGATGCACTACATCCAGTCCCTGTCTCCCCACGCCAGCGGCCGCAACGTGGCCATCGCCCTGCTGGGGCAGCAGTCGGGGACCGGCCAGTCGGTGCTGGCCCTGGCCATCTACTTCGCCCTGTTCGCCGCCCTGGCCGCCTGGACCTTCCGCCGCCGGGAGTACAACTTCGATATTTCCCAGCGGTGAGCGCCGCGCCGGAGCCGTCGCCGCGGGAGGCTGTCCAGGCCGCGGGCCTGACCCGCGACTACGGCTCGCGGCGGGCGGTGGACGGCATCGACTTCACCGTGCAAGCCGGGGAGTGCTTCGGCTTCCTGGGCCCCAACGGCGCCGGCAAGACCACCACGGTGCGCATGATCCACGCCTTCACGCCGGTGACGGCGGGCCGCCTCGTGGTCCTGGGCCACGACGTGTCCCGGGAGGCACGCCGGGTCAAGGCGCTCATCGGTGTCTGCCCCCAGGAGAACAACCTGGACGAGGACTTCACCGTCCGGCGCAACCTGCTGGTGTACGCGCGCTACTTCGAGATCCCCGCCAGTGTGGCCCGGGAGCGGGCGGCGGAGTTGCTGGCGTTCGTGGACCTGGCCGGGGAGGCTGACCGGCCCATCGCGGCCCTGTCGGGCGGCATGAAGCGGCGGCTGGTGCTGGCCCGGGCCCTCATGAACAGCCCGCGCCTGCTGGTGCTGGACGAGCCGACCAGCGGCCTGGATCCCCAGGCCCGCCGGCAGGTCTGGCGGCGCATCGAGGGCCTCAAGCGCGTGGGGACGACCATCCTGCTCACCACCCACTACATGGAGGAGGCCAGCCGCCTGTGCGACCGGCTGGTGATCATGGACCGGGGGCGGATCGTCGCCACGGGCACGCCGGCGGACCTGATCCAGCGGCTGGCAGGGGAGGGGAGCGGCACGCTGGAAGACGTCTTCCTGCGCCTCACCGGTGAGGCGCCGGCGCCGTGAAGCTGACCGGCCTGGACCTGTCGTGGGGCTTCCGGCGCGTGTGGCAGCGCAACCGCGACGTCTACATGGCCACCTGGAAGACCAACCTGCTGCCCCAGCTGGGCGAGCCGTTCCTGTACGTGCTGGCCTTCGGCCTGGGGCTGGGGGCGCTGGTGGGGGACGTGGATGATGCCGGGCGCACCGTCAGCTACCTGCGCTGGGTGATCCCCGGCATGATCGGCGTGGGCATCCTCTTTCAAGCGTACTTCGAGGGGACCTACGGCTCCTACGTGCGCATGTACTACCAGCGCACCTTCGCCGCCCAGATGACCACGCCCCTGTCGGTGGAGGATGTCATCGCCGGGGAGATTGCGTGGGCGTCCACCAAGGCCAGCATGTCGGCGGGGATCCTGCTGCTGGTTCTGGGGGCGCTGGGGCTGGTGCCGCTGCCGGAGGGGCTGTGGCTGGTCCTGCTGGGTCTGTGGGGCGGGGTGGTGTTCGGCTGCCTTGGGCTGATCCTGACCGCGGTCTCGCCGAGCATCGACTTCTTCAACGTCCCCTACGTCTTCCTGTTTTCGCCCATGTTCCTGTTCTCGGGGACCTTCTTCCCGCTGGAGGCGTTGCCCAGCTGGGGGCAGGCGCTGGCCCTGGTCCTGCCCCTGACCCACGTGGTGGACCTGGCGCGGGCGGTCTGCCTGGGGAGACCGCTGCTCCTGCCGCTGCTCACGCCCCTCTACCTGCTGGTGGCCGCGCCGGCCCTGGCCTGGGTGGCCGTGGTCCTCATGCGCCGCCGGCTGGTGCCGTGACCGCCCCTGGCGGATCCGCTGCACCGCTGCGATAATCCCGGCGAAGGAGGCCGCCCATGACCGGCAAGGGTTCCAGCAGCGCCACGCGCATCGACGAGATCGCCGAGAACATCTACCGCATCAGCACCGCCATCCCGCCCCAGGTGCTGCCCGGCGGCTTCACCTTCAACCAGTACCTCGTCCGGGACGAGGAGCCGCTGCTGTTCCACTCCGGCCTGCGCAAGCTCTTCCCTGCGGTGCGGGAGGCCATCGCCCGGGTGCTGCCGCCGGAGTCGCTGCGCTACATCGCCTTCTCCCACTTCGAGGCGGACGAGTGCGGGGCGCTCAACGACTTCCTGGCGGTGGCGCCCCGTGCGGTCCCCCTGTGCGGCTCGGTGGCGGCCATGGTATCGGTGAACGACGTGGCCGATCGCCCGGCCCGGGCCCTGGCCGACGGGGAGGAGGTCACCCTGGGCCGGCACGCCGTGCGCTGGCTGGACACGCCGCACCTGCCCCATGCCTGGGAGTGCGGCTACCTGTTCGAATCCGGCACCCGCACGCTCCTTTGTGGCGACCTGTTCACCCAGGGGGGGGACGAGCACGCGCCCCTTGTCGAGACCGACATCCTCGGCCCCAGCGAGGAGATGCGCAAGGGGATGGACTACTACGCCCATGCCCGCAACACCCGGGAGCTGCTGGACAAGCTGGCGGCGACGCGGCCCCGGACCCTGGCCTGCATGCACGGCTCGGCCTGGAGCGGCGACGGGGCCGGCCTGCTGCGGGCGCTGGCCGGGGCGCTGGAGGCCTAGCTGCCGGCCGCGCCGTGGCCCGGGGGCGGGGTGGCCGATGAGACGTGCATGTGGCCGATGAGCCAGACGTCGCCCCGCTGCTCGAAGGTGAGGGTGACCAGGCTGCGCAGGGTGAACGGCTGGCCGCCGGCGGTGCCGGTGAGGGTCTCCTCGTACTTGGCCCAGCCGTAGGGGCGCGCCAGCTTCATCCCCTTCAGCGAGATCTCGGTGCGCAGGTCGCTCCAGCCGCCCCAGATGCCGGGGAGGGCGGCGGTGAACTCCGCCGCGCTCAGGGCGGTGCCGTTGAACAGGTAGATCTCGGCGGTCTCCGTGAACAGGTCGCCCACGCGCCCGGCGTCCTTGGTGTCGAAGGCGGTGTTGAGGGAGGCGATGGTGCGTTCCACGGCGCCGGTGTCCCCCTCCAGGGCGGCCACGCGGCGGTCGGCCTCCTGCTGGGCGGGGCTGGGAGGGAGGGATGTGTCACAGCCGCCCGCAACCAGGAGCAGGGTCAGGCCCGCGGCCGCCGCGGCCAGGGGCAGGGATCGGGAACTCTGGGGGGCGATCGACGGGCGCATCGGCATCCTCCGGGGGTCCGGGTCACTCTATGCGAGCCCCTCCGGCCCGATCAAGCGGCTCCTTGACACCCCCCGGGGGGGTTGCTACGATTCCGGCCGCTTCAAAGCAAGCACACTGGGACGCGGGGTGGAGCAGTCTGGTAGCTCGTTGGGCTCATAACCCAAAGGTCGCAGGTTCAAATCCTGCCCCCGCTACCATCCCTTCAACAGAGTCTGTCAAAGAGCGAACCGGCCTGGCCGGCCGCTGGTCGTGCCCGTGTCTCAGCCGGCGGC
>JBFGDW010000077.1:0-12218 GCA_041580435.1 Candidatus Polarisedimenticolia bacterium
CCGGTCCCAGCCCGGGTTGTTGCGCAGGTCGATACCGAAGCGAGTGACGTTGCCCGCGGCCAGCGCCGCCACGATGTTGCCGTGGGTGGAGCCGCCGTTGGCGGGAGCATCGCAGGACTGCAGGTCCCCGGTCCCCACGGCCAGGTACGAGACCACCTTGCTGTGGCCCGGTCCCGGCGTACCGGCGGTGGTGAAGGTGTCCGAGAAGTGCATGGCATCGTAGGAGAGCCCGGTATCGGTGATGGCGATGATCTGTCCGCCGGTGAGCCCGCCGCCGCTGCCGTCCACGCCGGCGTCCCACAGCGCCACCTTGCCGTTGAAGAATGCCCCGCTTTGCAGGGCCGCCGACATCTCCTCGTCGGCGGGGATGACGACGGTCTCCTCCTCCACGCGCAGCAAGCCGAAGACGCTCTCGGCCACCGTGAGGATCCGGTCGTAGTCCAGGTCGAAGCGGATGAGGGCAAGGGCGCCGGGGGTGGCCTCGATGCTGCGCACCGTGGCACCGAACGCCTCCAGATCCCGGGCCACCGGCTCGGGATCCACGCCCGGAAACAGGCCCGCCACCAGGGGCAGGCGCGTGCTGGCGGCGGCCTCGGGAGTCCGCACCGGGGTCTGGCCGATCCGCCCGTCCACGATGAGCTCCGGGCCGAAGGGGATGACCCGCTCGATCCCCTGGGAGCGCGACAGGGCCGCAGCCGCGGCGCGGGACGGGACATGGACCACGTAGGTCTCCGGGCCGAAGGGGGCGAGGGTGCGGCCGCCGGCGGCGCGGATCCTCTCCAGGACGCCGCCGCGCCCTCCCCGGTCCGGCGCCAGCCTTACCAGGAGCGTGGCGCCCAGGCTTCCCGCGGCGTCGCCGGGATCCCGGGCCAGGCTCCCCGGCAGGGGGCGGGCCAGGTCGATGGTGCCGTTGACGGTCTGCAGGGACTGGTCGGAGATGAAGCGGGGGCGGCGGCTCAGGTTGGGGGCCGCCGGGAAGAGGGGGGGCAGGCCCCGGGAGTACAGGACCGGGCCCGGCTTGCGCCCGCTGGCCGGATCCTCGGGTCCTGCGGGCGCCAGCAGGCTGCCCAGCTCGATCCGGTTGTCTCCCCTGGCCTCACGGCCCAGCTCACGGGCACTCCAGGCAGTGGTGCCCACCAGGACGGTGGCCAGGACGATTCCGACGAGTCTACCCACGGGCCGGCGGTGGCCGCCGATCCGCCCAAGTCGCTCTCCCTGCATCATGGATACTCCCCCTCGCGCGCCGTGGACCGTCCCCGCCAGAGCCGGGGCTGCCGGTGATCAGCCCCGAACGCAGAGCCTCCTCTCCCTCGCTCCACCGACGGAAGGTCCTACATATAGGCCGAACCCTCCGGCCCGTCAACATAAAACCCGCCGCCTGAGCGCCTTGCGCTGCACCAGGGCCGCATCCACGGGGCGGGCCCCCGGCCCGGGGTCTGGTAGCATCGGGCCGTGCCTCCTCGCCCGTCCACCCGCCAGCAGCGGGTCCCCTGCCTCCGCGTCCTCGGGCTGGCCCTGGCCCTGTCGGCACCGGCGGCCGCCGACGAGGCCGGCCCCCGCCTGCCTCCCGGGGCGCCCGACCTGGTGGCAGGCCCCCTGGAGGTCCGCCGCGAGGGAGACTCGACCCAGGTTGAGCTGGAGGTCCGCAACGCCGGCAGCCTCCCCTCCGGACCCACCACCGTGCGGCTCACCGCCTCCCCGCCCCTGGGCCCGGCCGAGGGCGGCGTCCTCTTTCCGAGACATGGCATCCTCCCCAACGAACGAGCCCTCGTCATCTGGCCCGAGACGCGGGGGGAGGTGTTCCGCCTGGGCGTGCGGTGGCAGGGCAGCGAGGCCGATGACAGGTTCACCGGCCGCATCCTCCTGGAGGACCGAGGGGGGGCGCCCATCTCCCCCGGCCCGCCCGTCCTCACCGGGGCTGCCGGCCGTGAAGACGTCCGGCTGGAGAGCCAGGGCTGGACCGCCTGGGAGGCGGCCACCGGACGGCGGGCCGCCGGCTTCGACCTGGTGGCGCCCGCAGGCGCCACGCCGGCGCGCTTCGTCCTGTCGGATCTGACCCTGGCCGGAGTCGCCAACTACCGTCAGGTGTTCATCGGCAACTGGTGGATCACGCGCTACTTCGAGAGCTTCGACGACGAGGACGACGCCGCCCTGGAGGAACCAGGCCAGGAGCCGGCGGGTGTCCAGGGCATCCCGGCGCCGGGCCGCCTGATCATCCCCCTTGATGATCCCCGCCTGGCCCGGGCCGCGACGCCACTTGCCGGGAATCTGGAGGCGGTCCAGCCGCTTCCCGGCCTCTCCCCGGGGGGCGCGGCCAGGGTGGCCTTCCGCGTGTCGGGCTCCCCTCGCCGGCTCTTCGCCGAGGTCGATCCCGATGACTCGGTCACCGAGATCCGCGAGGGGAACAACGTCAGCCACCTCAAGCCTACATCCCCCCACGGCCCCATGGTGAGCCTTCACACCCACGCATCCCTCTCGGAGGGGACCGCCAGCGTGGATACCCAGATGGACCTGCTGGTCCGCAGCGGGTATGACGCGGTCTTCTGGACCGAGCACGACTGGCGGGTCCTGGGAACCGGCTTCCAGGACGTGAGCGGTTTCGAGGACGACCCCGGCCCCGCCGCCTGGCGGCTGGTGCCCAGGCGTCTCGATCCCGGCCTCAAGGCAGCGGCCTTTCCCACGCAGGAGCGTGCCAGCGAGGGGGCGCGCTCGCTGCGGCTGGAGGCCACCCGTGTCGGCCCGCGCCGCGACGGACAGCCCCAGGCCGCGTGGGGGATCCGTCTTCACCGTGGGAGGCAGATCCGCGCCCTGGCCCAGGAGCTGACCCTGTCACTGGATGTCCACCCTGACGCCTCCCAGGCGCTGGACTCGGAGCTGACGCTGGAGCTCGAGCTCTCCGATCAGCCGCGGGTGAAGCGGCGGCTGCTCTACCGGATCGAGGCCTCGCCGGTGGCGGTGCAAGTGGGCCAGGCCGTGGCGCCGGTTCCTCCGGGGCCAGAGGAGGAGGCGCGGCTCACCGTCCGTCCCGGACGCTGGACCCGCATCGTCGTCCCTGTCACCGACCACGCCCGCAGCCTGTTCCCCGAGGGCGTGGACAATGCCCTGACCGGGATCCAGTTCGGGCTGGCGGTCTGGCGCGGCTCCGCGCAATGGGACCTGGATCGACTGGGGCTGGAAGCGGCCCTGGAGGGGGAGCCCCTGCTGGCGCTCCAGGAGGACTGGACGCGCCATTACCCCGGACTCCCCAGCCACGTGACGGCGGAGATCTCCTACTTCGTCCCGCACCTCAACCCCTTCGTCACCGAGCGCTTTCTGCTGGATTACGACAGCATCGGCGCCCGCGACTACGTGCCGCGCGCCCTGCAGGAGACACACCGGAGGAATGGCGCCCTCTCCCTGAATCACCCGCTGGGCTTCGGGCCCGCCTACTCGTCCCGCCACGTGGAGCAGCAGCTCCGGCACCGGCTGTTCGGCGCGGATCTCGTCGAGGTCGGCTACCGGTTCCGGGGCGGCGCCGGCCCGGCGGAGCACCTGGCGTTCTGGGATCAGGCCCTGGCCGCCGGCGTCCCCGCCAGCGGCATCGGCGTCACCGACGCCCACGGCCCCGGGCGGGGGAACGGCTTCGCCCGGGACGAGAACAACTTCGCCACCTGGGTCGAGGCCGATCCCACCTCCACCGACTCCCTCATCGACGGGCTGCTGTCCGGGCGCCTGGTCTTCGGCGATCCGCTGCTGTTTGACGGCTCGCTGGAGCTGGTGGTGGACGGCCGCCACCGCCCCGGCGCCGTGCTGCTGGGCGAGCGCCGGCGGCGGGAGGTGGTCTTCTCCGCCGCGGGGCTGCCGGCGGGCGCACGCCTGCAGCTGGTGGTGGATGGTGTGGAGGTCGCCGCCGCCGCCGCCGGCGAGGACGGCAGCGCCGGCGGCGGTGCGGCCCTGGACGCGGCGGTCCGCTTTGCCCGCCTGGCGGCGTGGGATCCTCGGGGCGAGCCGCTGGCCTTCACCAACGCCATCCTCTTCCTGGATGCGCTGCCTCCCGAGGGGCTGCCCGCCGCGCGCCTGCGCATGGACGCGGAGGACCTGCGCGTGAGCGGCGAGGGGCGTTACCGGCTGCGGGAGCTCACCCTGGACTCCCAGGGCCTGCGGGCGGCAGGCGAGGGGCGCCCGGGCGTCCTGATCCTGGAGGGGCTCGCCCGCCCCCCGGCGAAGATCCTCCAGGCCGACGGGACCACGCCCCTTGCGGCCACCTTCGACGCGGCCAGTGGCACCCTCCGCCTGCCGCTGGCCGGGGGTGGGCTCAGCCTGCGCTGGCGCCGTCCCGGGCCGCCCCTGCCCGGCGGGTGGTGGACGGTGGCCGGCCTGCTGGCGCTGCTTGCGGCGGTGGCCTTCGCCGTGGTCAAGCGGAGGCGGCCGGCACGATCCAGGCGGGGCTAGGGGGCGGCATCCTCGCAGGCGAGGGCGGCGAGGAGGCGCTGTCTCTCCGCCGACGGGTCCTGGGTCCGCGCCCCTTCCCCTCCGGAGCGGACCGGCCCCACGTAACCCAGACCTCGCAGGCCGGCCTCCAGTGCGACGCGGATGTCGTCGTCCAGCGGCGCGATGGGGATCTCGCCTCCCGGCGCCGGGCGCGCCAGCCTCTGGCACAGCCGCCCGCGCCAGGCGGCGGCCTCCTGGGATCGCTCACCTGCCAGGTTGCGCTGCTGCCCCGGGTCCGCCACCAGGTCGTAGAGCTCCTCCCGGCCGGCGGCCAGGTCATAGAGATAGGCGGTGTGCCCCGCGCGCAGCCCGCGCCAGCTCGCCCTCCGGGACGTGGACAGGAGCAGCGGCGTGTCGTCCCCGGGCGCCGGGTCCGGTCCCGAGAGCAGCGGCACCAGGCTGCGCCCGTCCAGGGCGTCTGCGGGGACCGGAACGCCAGCCAGCTCCAGCAGGGTCGGCGCCAGGTCCACCAGGCCCACGGGCCGCTCCACCACCCGCCCCGCCTCCACGCGCCCCGGCCAGCGGAGCAGCAGCGGCACGTGGACCATCTCCTCGTACAGGTGCACCGTGTGGCCCATGACGCCGTGCTCCTGGAACGCCTCGCCGTGGTCCGCCGTGATCACCACCAGCGTGTCCCGCTCCAGGCCCCGGTCCCGCAGCGCGTCCAGGAGGCGGCCCACCTGCTCGTCGGTGAAGAGGATCTCGCCGGCGTACTGCCCCTCCAGCCAGGCCAGCCGGTCCGCCGGCAACGGCGGGCTGCCCCCAGGGTCCATGACCAGGGCCGTGACGTCGTCACTCTCCCCCTCGCCCGGAGGCCGCCCGGCCTGGAAGCGGATGGAGTACGGCACCGGCGGGTTGTAGTTGTAGTGGACGTCCCACAGGTGCACGTAGGCGAACCAGGGCCCCTCGCCCTGATCCCGCAGGAACTCCAGCACGTGATTCACCGACCAGGGGCCCGAGACCCGCGCATGTCCCTGGGCCTCGTAGATGAACCGGTCGAAGCCGCGGTCGAAGCCGAAGTGATCCGCAAGGGTCAGTGCCGGCATCACCGCCGCCGTGGCGTATCCAGCCGCCGCGAGGCGCTGGGCAAGGGTGCGCACCGACGGATGGAGTGACCGGTCGTTGCCGTCCACGTGATGGGAGGCCGGATGCAGCCCGGTGAAGAGGGTCATCACCGAGGGGGTGGTCCAGGGGGCGGGGGCGTAGGCGTGGGCGAAGCGCGTCCCGGCGGCGGCCACCTGGTCCATTCTGGGGGTCAACGGCCGCGGATCGCCGGCGTGGTGGAGACGGTCGGCGCGCAGCGAGTCCACGACGACGAGAAGGATGTTGGGCGGCCGCTCCGCCGGCGTGCAGGAGGCGGCCACGAGGGCCAGCGCTGGCCCGGCCAGGTGTGCGATTCGGCCCACGGCGATATGTTATATTCCCGCCTCGTGATCCGCACCTGCAAAGGCATCCTGCCGCTGGCGGTGGTCTGTCTCCTGGCCTGCGCGGCCCCCGACTCGGACCGGCGGATCATCCTCATCACCGTGGATAGCCTGCGGCCGGATCGGATGGCGGCCTACGGTGCCTCGGTCTCCCTCACCCCGAGCCTGGACGAGCTGGCCGCCGAGTCCCACGTCTTCCTGCGGGCCGTCACGCCGGCCCCCCTGACCCTGCCGGCGCTGGCGGGGCTCATGACCGGCAAGGCCCCCTCGGCGGTGGGAGTCCTGGACGACGAGGGCTCCCTGCTCACCGGGCCCCACGCGCGGCTGGCCCCGGATCTGCTCACCGGCGGCTGGTCCACCGGTGCCTTCGTCAACGCCCCCTTCCTGGATCATGGCAGCGGCATCATGGAAGGGTTCCGGCACGCTTACAACCCTACGGCTTCCAGGGAGAGCGCTGGGGCCCATTCCCCCGCCCTGTTCGCCGACGCCGTGGAGTTCCTGGACCGGAACCGCAAGATCCCGGCCTTTGCGTGGATCCATGTCCACGACACCCACTACCCGTACACCGGGCCAGACGTGGTGGGAGCCGGACGCGAGCGGTACTCCGCCGCCGTGGCCGCGGTGGACCGGGCCCTGGGCGCGTTCCTGCGCGCCCTGGACCGGAAGGGCCTGTCCGAGAACGCCTGGATCATCGTCACCGCCGATCATGGCGAGGGGCTGGGGACGGATGGGGAGGCGACCCACGGCGTGCTCCTCAACGATGCCACCCTGCACGTGCCGCTGGTGATCCGGCCGCCGGGCGGGGGGAAGCAGCGCACCGTGGAGGCTCCGGTCACCCTGCTGGACCTCTACCCCACCGTGCGGGCCCTGGCCGGCCTGGAGGGCTCTGACGCGCCGGGCCCCATGGACGGCCGCTCCCTCCTGCCCGTGCTCCAGGGGGACGGAGCCGGCGGCTTCCCCGATGACCGGCCGCTGTACACCGAGACCTTCATGCCGCTGTTCAACTTTCACTGGCCCGCTCTGCGCCAGGTGCGCCGCGGCGCCAGCATCGAGGATGCGCCTGCCAGCGGCGGCCCCTGGCCGCTGCTTCCGGCGCTGCCCGAGGCCGACAAGGTGGTGCGGGACGAGACCCAGCGGCGGCGCGAGCTGGCCATTGCCGGCGAGATCGCCTCCGCCCTGGAGACCGGGCGGCTGGAGGAGGCCGAGCGCCTCCTGGCCGAATGGCTCGGGCGCCCGCATGTGAGCCCCATGGCGGCGCGTCTGCAGGCGACGCTGCGCCGGATCCAGGGCCGACCGGACGAGGCCCTGGCGGGCCTGGGCGAGCACGCCCGTTCCCTGGGGACCTGCGCCGACGTGTGGAGCACCCTGGCCGAGCTGCAGCAAGACCTGGGGCGGCCCTCCGCGGAAGCGTGGAGCCGCGCCGCCGATGCTGCCGGACCCCGTCTTCGCTTCCGGCTGCAAGAGGCCGAGATGCTGGCGCGGGAAGGGCAGATGGAGGCCGCCGTGCGCTCTGCCCGCAAGGCGGTGGCGGACCGCCCAGCCTCGGCCACGGTGAACGCCGCCCTCGGGCGCGTGTTCCTGCGCGCCGGTAGCCCGGAGGACGCCCTGCGCATGTACGCCGCCGCCGCCGTGGCGGCCCCCGGCTCCAGCCTCTACCACCGTGAGATGGCCGTGGCTGCGTCCCGGGCCGGCAACACCGAGGGGGCCATCAAGATGCTCCAGGAGGCGGAGCGCATCGATCCCTCCGACGCCACCTTGCAGCGCGACCTGGGAGACGTTCATGCGGGCAGCGGCGACCTGGAGGCGGCGCGGGCCGCCTACCGCAAGGCCCTGCCAGCCGGTCTGGGCGAGCCGGGCGCAAGCCTGGCGGTGGCCGAGAATCTCCTGCGCGTGGGACGCCTGGATGAGGCGGCGGCCCTGGTGGACGAGGTCCTGGCCGGGCACGCCGGCGATGCCCAGGCACACTACATCCGGGGCCAGATCGAGCTGGCGCGGCGAGAGCCCGAGAGCGCGCGGGAGGAGCTCCTGGCCGCCCTGCGCACCGGCGGCGAGCGGCCCCAGGTGTACTACGGCCTGGCCCGGGCCGCCCTCATGGCGTCCGACGAGGAGCAGGCCCTGGCCTACCTGGATCGGGTCTTCGCCGCCGACGATCCGGTGCTGCGCCGCGCCCTGCAGGCCGACAACCTCTTTTCCTCCCCCGACCGTTTCCCGGCGGTGCGCGTGGCCGTGGAGCGCTACCTGGCCGGGGCCGCCGACAAGAAGGGGGACGTTCGCTGAGCCAGCCGGCGCCGCCCGCCGGCCGCCCGGGGACCGCCGCGATCCTCCTGTCCCTGGCCGTCGTCGTGCTCCTGGCCCACGCCCGCGCCTACCCCGATTGCCTGTCCGACGACGCCTTCATCTCCTTCCGCTACGCCGGCAACCTGGTGGCCGGCCATGGACTGGTCTTCAACCCAGGCCAGGAGCCAGTGGAGGGGTACACCAACTTCCTCTGGACGCTCACCCTGGCCGGCGCCATGGGTGCGGGCCTGGATCCTGAGCTGGCGGCGCGCTGGCTGGGACTCGGGGCGGCGGTGGCGGCCATGCTGGGTGCGTGGCGGCTCCAGGCCCACCTGGTCCCCGGAGGCGTCGGCTGGCTGGCGGCGGTTCCCCCATGGCTCCTGGCTGCCTGCTCGTTCTTCGTCATCGAGTCGGTGCAGGGGCTGGAGACGGCGCTCATGGCCGCGCTGGTGGTCTGGGCCCTGATGGCGGCGGCGGGCGGATGGTACGCCTGGTGCGGGCTCTTGCTGGGGCTGGCCACCTTGACACGTCCCGAGGGGGCTCTCGTGTTCGCCGTGCTGGCGCTGCTGCGCGGCGCCCATCTCCTGGCACGGCGAGCCCGGCCCGCCGCGCCGGACATGGCGGCGGTGGGGCTGTTCGCCGCCCTGCTCGCCGGGCATCTGGCCTTTCGCCTGGCGGTGTACGGCGACTGGCTTCCCAACACCTTCCATGCCAAGACCGGTGGTGGCCTGGCCCAGGTGGCGCGGGGCGCCGAGTACGCGGCTCACGGCCTGGCCCGGCTCCTTCCCTGGCTGGCGCTGACCGCGCTTCTCCCGTGGGCCAGAACCGGAGGGGTCCGGCGCCGCGCCGCCGCCCTCACAGCCGGCGTCTGGCTGGCGGCGGTGGCCGGGGTGGTGGCGGTGGGGGGGGACTTCAAGCCGACCTTTCGCTTCCTGGTCTGGTCGCTGCCGCTGCTGGCCGCCCTGGCCGGCGCGGGCCTGGCCGCCGCCGCTGGACCGGTCCGCCGCCGCCAGGCCGCCGCCGCGATCCTGGCCGCCGTGGCGGTGGCGGCCACCTTCGTTCTATCGGCCCCGGCGCGCCAGTTCGCCCTCCAGCGCCAGGCCGACGTGCGCGTGCTGCGGGAGGCGGCCCAGTGGCTGGCGGCCAGCCTGCCGGCTGACGCCGTGCTGGCCACCGGCCCCGCCGGGGCGCTTCCTTATTACACGGGCCTGATCACGGTGGACATGTGGGGGCTCAACGACCGCGCCATCGGCCGCCGCTCCATGGCCGGCATGGGGAGCGGCCCCGCAGGGCACGAGAAGGGGGATGGAGCGGAGGTCCTGGCCCGCCGCCCGGACATCATCCTCTTCACCTCCACCCGCTTCTCGCCGGCCCCCCTGCCCGAGTCCGCCGTCTGGCAGAGCTATCTTTACGTGTCGGAGCGGGAGCTCCTGGCGCTGCCCGAGTTTCACCGGGACTATGCGTGGCGGTCCGCCCGGCTGCCCTCGACGACCCTGAACTACTATGCGCGGCGAGTGCCGCAGGAGACGCCACCGTCATGAGACCCATCCTTGCCGCCGCGCTGCTTCTCGCCGCCGCCGGCTGCGCCTCCGCCCCGGAGGGGCCCAACGTCCTGCTCATCACCATCGACACCCTGCGCACCGACCGGCTGACCAGCTACGGCGGCCCGGAGGGGAACTCACCGCGGCTGGACGCCCTGGCCGGAGAGGGGGTCCGCTTCGCCTCGGTGCAGGCCTCCCGCGGCCTGACCTGGCCGTCCCTCACCACCATCCTCACGGGCCTGCATCCCCGGAGCCACCAGGTGCGGTTCAACGGCGGCATGCTGGATGAGGCCCACCTCACGCTGCCCGAGATCCTCGCCGAGGCCGGGTACGAGACCGGGGGCTTCATTGCCAACATGTGCGATGCCCCCAACCGGGGCCTGCACACCTTCTACTGCGCGTGGTGGGCCGAGGACGGCCCCCCGGTGGTTCCCACGCGCCGCACCTGGGCCAGTCACGATCAGCCCCAGTGGGATGCGGCCATCACCCAGCGGGCCGCCAGCTTCATCCGGCAGTCGCGCCGGGCCCCGTTCTTCGCCTGGCTGCACTACATCGATCCCCACAAGCCCTACGACCCGGTGGCCGGCAAGCTGCGCCGGACCTACGACGGCACGTTCCCGGTGGATGACGACACCCTCGACGCGCTGACCCTGGGGCGGCGCGCCCTCACTCCGGCCCAGCGGGAGCAGCTCATGGTGGTGTACGACAGCCAGGTGGCCGGCGTGGATGCCCATATCGGCTCGCTGCTGGATGTGCTGGAGGAGGAGGGGCTGGCCGACAACACCCTGGTGGTGGTGAGCTCCGACCACGGAGAGGAGCTGGGCGACCACAACTACTACTTCTACCACCTGTCGTCGGTGTACGAGCAGGTCCTGGCCCTCCCATGGATCATGCGCCTGCCAGGGAGCCTTCCCGCCGGGCGCGTGGTGGATGAGCCCGTGGCCTCGGTGGACATCGCGCCCACCATGCTGGACCTCCTGGGCCTTGAGGCGCCCAACCCCATGGAGGGAGCCTCCCGCACCGCCCTGGCCCGGGGCGAGACCGGCGCGCCGGGTGCGCCGGTGACCTTCGCCGAGTGGAGCGACCGGATGGTGGTGGTGGGCCAGGATAGCTGGCGCTACGTCTGGAATCCCATGGGCGTGACGACTTATGGCGCCCCCTTCGACCAGGAGGAGGGGATCGGCTTTCGCATCGCCGCCGAGGAGCTCTACGACCTGGGCGGCGAGCCCCTGCAGCAGGAGAACATCGTGGGGGCCCACCCCGACCGGGCCGCCGAGATGCGGCGCTGGGCCTGCGCCTTCGTCACCGAGAAGGAGTTCTCCCGGGCCGCCCGCCGGGCCCTGGATCCCGAGGTGGAGGCGCGCCTGCGCTCCCTGGGCTACCTCTCCAGCGAGGAGACCGGCGAGAGCGCCGGAGGGCCGGGGCTGGCCTCGTTCTGCCCGGGGGGGCCGTGAGGCCCCTGGTCGCCCTCACGGCCGCCGCCCTCGTGGTGCGCGCGGCCGCCCTGGCGGCCACCTGGAACACCGGCTGCGTCTACGACGAGTGCTTCTACACCGAGCTGGCCACCCGCCTGGCCGCAGGGGAGGGGTTCCGTCCCCACGCCCGCCACTTCTGGCCGCCGGGCTACATCGCCTTCCTGGCCGCGCACCTGGCGCTGGGCGGCAGCCTGGTCCTGGCCAAGGTCAGCCAGGTGCTCCTGTCCACCTTGCTGGTCCCCCTGGCCTGGGGGGTCGGGCGCGAGGCCGCGGCGCCCTGGGGGGACGCCATCGCCCGGCGCGCTGCCGTGGCGGCGGCGGCCCTGGTCGCCTTCCATCCCACCCTGGTGGCCTACTCCCACTACCTCTGGAGCGAGACGCTCTTTCTCCCCCTGTTCACGGGAGCGCTCCTCCTGGTGCTTGCGGCCGCCCGTGATCGCCGACCCGGCCGCGCCGCGGCCGCCGGCCTGCTCCTGGGAGCGGCGAGCCTCATCAAGGTCCTCCCGGTCTACCTGGCACCGCTCCTGGCCGGCTGGCTGGTCCTCCGCCCCGGCCCGCGCCCGTGGCGCCTCCGCGCCGCCCTGCTCCTGCTGGGCTGCACCTTCGCCGTCATCGCCCCCTGGACCGCACGCAATCTGGCGGTCCACGGCCGGCTGGTGCTGGTGGAGACCACCACGGGCAAGAACCTGGTGCGGGGGAACAACCCGGTCGCACCGGCCAACTGGGACTGGGGCGCCGATCGGAACACCCGCGGCGTGCTCCCCCGCACCGGGTGCGATCAGTCGGATCTCATCGAGCTCAACGCCTGCCTGACACGCCACGGCCTGCTCCAGATCCTGACCCACCCCGGGCGGTTCGCGGGGCGGGTGGGCACCAAGCTGGCCGACCTGTTCACGCCCAACTCGTTCCTGGTCCGTCACATCCGCAGGGGCGAGTACGGCGACTGGCCGCCTTCCGCGGCCGCCGCCGCCGTGGTGGGGGTGGCGCTCTTCCAGGTGGCGCTCATGGCCCTGGCGCTGGTGGGCTGGAGC
>JBFGDW010000078.1:0-12086 GCA_041580435.1 Candidatus Polarisedimenticolia bacterium
CACTCATTCCCGAAACCCAGGTTTCCGGCCACGGGAAAGTTGGCCGACGTCTGGGAGTCGCTGAGGTACCGCATGGGCTTGCTGCGGTACGACGGGATGCCGTCCGTAGGGTTCGCAGCGCCGTTCACATCGGACGGATCGGCAGCGCTGAGCAGCCGGTAGCTCAGGCCGCAGGCAATCGTCCCATCGCCACAGTTGAACATGTCCGTGGGCACGTCGTTGACGGCGCCGCGCATGATCTCGCTGACCACCTGCGCGGGGGCGCTCCCCACCGAGAGCACCGCCACCAGACCACCCCACAGGACCACCTTCGAGAAACGTCGCATCGTTCTCCCCCTTGAAACTCCGAGTGCACACTCGCCGCACCCCCCCCCTTGGAGAGACGCGGAATCCTAGGCGTACCCCCTTACTACCCCGGTTTTTTGCCCAAGTCAAGGATTTTCATGCCCTGACGGCATCCGACCGGGAGCCTGGTCCGGCCAGGGCCGGGAGCCCGGTCACTCGTCGATGTACCCCAGACCCCGCAGCCGCTCCTTGACCTCGTCCAGGCGCGGGCTGCGGATGGGGGTCGGGTCGGGCAGGCGGTCCGGGTCGTCCCACGTGTCGATGGACTGCGGGGGCCGGCCGGCGAGCTGCGCGGCCAGGATCTCGGCCCGGACCTGGCCATCCATGTCGCGGCCCGCCGGCAGCCCGAAGAGGTGGAGCAGGGTGGGGGTGACGTCCAGGACGCCCGGGTGGCTTCCCCCTCCCAGGCGGGGGAGCCGCGCCCCGCCGCCCCACAGGGAGGGATCGAAGTTCCGGGCGGCGCCAGGCCCCGAGGCCAGGAGGATGCCGTCCGGGCCCCGGGTGTGACCACCGGAGATCTCGTCGGGGAAGAGGTTCCACTCGGTGGCCGGCCGGTTTCGCTCCTGGGCGGCCTCCATGCCGTGGTCGGAGACCACCAGGATGGTCGTCCCGGGCGGTGCGGCGGCCACCAGGCGGCCGATGGCGTCGTCGGTCCAGCGGTAGACTCCCGCCAGGGCCCCTCCCAGGAGCCGTCGCTGCTCCGGGGTGCTGGCCCAGTCCCCCTCGTCGGGGTGGGCGAAGCGCCAGAAGCGGTGCCCGGTCACGTCCACGCCGCCGAAGTAGACCGCGGTGAAGCGCGGCCCCTTCTCCCTGAGAACCCGCTCACCCAGGTCCCGGAAGATGGTGTCTGAGACGTGCACCCACAGGGTGTCCTTGAGGAACGCCTGCAGGTACTCGGGGATCGCCTCCCCCTCCGGGACGGGGAAGATCTCCCGGAAGCTCGCCTCGGCGGCGGCCACACCGGCCTCGATCTCCGGGGCCAGATCGGGGAGCAGCCCCCGCGGCCAGGTCTGATCGTCCCGGCCGTCGGCGTAGACGGTCCCCTTCCAGGTGGTCTGTCCCGGGGCCACGTAGGGGCTGACCATCCAGCCGTTGACCTCCTCGGCGGGCCAGGTGACCCACCAGCCCACCACGCCCACGTCCACGCCGGCCTCCCCCAGGATGTTCCAGATGGCACGGGTGCGGCGCATGTTGGAGGTCACCGGGATCCCCTCGCCGGTGGCCGGATCCCGCCCGAGAAAGCCACGGATGCCGTGCTTGCGCGGCCCCTTGCCGGTGGCGATGGTGGTCCACACCACCGGCGACAGGGCGGGGGCCATGGTGCTCAGGCGCGTGGCGTACCCCTCCTCGGCCAGGGCCCTCAGGTGGGGCATCTCCCCCCGGGCCATGAGCGGCAGGATCTCATCCCACGCGGCGCCGTCGATGCCGATGAGCAGCACCCGGGCCTGCGGGTCGGCCTGGGGGCCCGGGGGAGGGCCGCCGGAGCAGGCCACCGCCACGGCGGCGGCCAGGGCCGCGGCTGCGCGCCTGCGGGGCGACCGCGGGGCCACCCCTCTCACGCCTCCTCCTCGCCGCCGCCGGGCAGCAGGTCCGGGTAGCGCCGGGCGATCCCCTCCCGCAGCTTCAGCCGGGCGTTGCTGGAATGACGACGGACGGTGATGGCGGTGCAGCGCAGGATGTAGGCGATCTCCCGGGTGGGCAGCCCCTCCAGGTCCCGCAGCACGAAGACCGTCCGCTCCTGGGGGGTGAGGCGGTGCAGGAGCCCTCTCAGGGCGGCCCGGAGCTCCCGGTCCGCCAGCAGCCGCTCGGGACCGGCGCCGGCGTCGGCCAGGCGCGGATCGCGGTCCAGCTCGGGCACCGCCTCCAGGGGGGCGTGCGTGGGCCGCCGCTTGATGTAGTCATAGGAGCAGTTCACGGTGATGCGGTAGAGCCAGGAGGCGAACGGCCGGGCCGGGTCATAGCTGCCCAGGTGCTGGTGCACCCTCAGGAAGACCTCCTGCGTCACCTCCCGTGCGTCGTCGGCGTTCCCGGCAATCTGGAAGGCCAGCGACCAGACCCGCCGCTCGTGCCGTGCCACAAGCTCGTCGAAGGCCCCCGGGTCGCCCCGGCGCGCCCGCTGAATGAGGTCGGACGTCTCAGCCTCCGCGTCCCGCGCGTGCGCCCGCGAGCCGGTCCCTGTGGCCGTTCGGCCTATGCGGGCCGGGGATTATAGACTAGTCTTTCCCACCGTCAACGTGGCGCCGGCCCGCCGTCGGCGGCCCCGACCGGCCGGAGGATGCGGACGCTGCTCGCCTTCATCGATCGCCACGCCCGGGCGCTGGAGGAGCGGCCCATCCCTGGTGGTCCCTTCGTGGCGGCCTTTGGCGCCCTGGTCCTGGCCCGGCACCTGCTGGAGATCCTGGCCGGCCAGAACCCTGTCTACTTCCCCCTGCAGTTCTTCATCCATTACCCGCTGGCGTACGTGGCGCCCCTGCTGGCGCTGGTGCTGGTCCTGCACCTGTTCTCGGGCGTGCCGGTGGTCCGGGTCACGCGGCTGATGCTCTACGCCTGGGCCCTGACGCTGCTGCCGCCGCTGGTGGACCTGGCCGCGGGCGAGGCCGGGGAGGGGATCGGCTACCTGCGCATGGAGGATGCCTCCCTGGGGGAGATCTTCGCCCGCTTCTTCGATCCCCGCGCCCGCTTTGGCGGGACCACCGTGGGGATCCGGGTGGAGGCGGCCCTGGCCTGCCTCCTGGGGGGCCTCTACGTCTGGCTGCGCGCACGGGCCCCAGCCTCCGCGCGCGCCGCCCGCGCCCTGGGGGCCGCGGCAGGGGTCTACGTCACGGCGCTGGGCTTCTTCACCCTGCCGCGTCTGTTCGACGCCGCGGCCGGTTTCTGGCTGCCGGCCCGGGGGTCCCTGCACGCCCCCCCGACCTATCTGGAGGTGGCCGAGCCGGTGGGGCTGGCGGTGGCGGATCGGATCTGCGTCCTTTACCTGGTGCCGCTCTGCCTGCTGCTGGGGGCGGCATGGATGGCCCGCGCGGCCTCCTGGACGGGCGCGGTCGCCACCCTGCGCCGGCTCCCCTGGGTGCAGATGGCCAGCGGGGCCATCCTGGCCGGTGGCGGCATCGCCCTGGGTGCGGCCCTGGCCCGGCAGCTGGCCGGCGTCCCGCTGAAACCTGCCCCCCTGGACCTCCTGGCGGCGGCGGGGCTGGTGGGCGCGGCGGCCCTGCTCCCCGCCGGCCTGCGCGTGGCTGCGGCGGGAGACGGGATGTCAGCGGAGGGGCTGTCCACCGCGCGGGGGTCGGGCCTGGCTCTCGCCCTGGCCGCCGCCTGCCTGAGCCTGGCTGCAGGATGGGTGCCTGCAACCCTCCTGGCGGTGGCAGCGGGCCTGCTCTGGGTGCGCCGTCCCGGTGGCGCCCTGGACCTCCCCCGTTGGCCGCCGGCAGCGGAGGCCGCCACCGGCCTGGCCGGGCTGGCGCTCCTGGGCATGGGGATCTCCTGGGGCGTGGCCGAGCAGGCGCTGGCCCTCACCCCGCCTGCCGTGGCCTGGGGGGTCTTGCTGGCGGGCTCGCTGGCCGCCCTGGCGGCTCGCTGGGCTCGCGGCCCGGGATGGGCAGGCCTGGCCTGCGGCGCCGCCGCGGCCCTGGCGCTGCCGGTCGCCGGGGGCGCCCCGGCCGCCGTGGTGGTTGCGTGCGGCGTCGCGGCCCTGGCGGCCCTGCTGCCGCGGCTGGCGGGACGCCGCCTGGGCTGGCTGGAAGGTCTGGCCTTGCCGGGACTCCTGGCCCTGGGCCTGGCCGGCGTCCTGGTCCCGGAGGAGGGACGCTCGGCCCTGGTCACGCAGGTCCTGCACAGGCCCAAGTTCCTCATCGGCCAGGCCATGGACCTGGAGGCCAGCGGGCGGCATGCCGAGGCGGTGGCCGCCTACCGGCGCGCCCTGGCCGTGGACCCGGGGCGGGCGCCGGTGCTGGCGCGCCTGGGGGAGATCCTGTGGCTGCGCCTGGACCAGCCCGAGGCGGCCCGGGAAGCGTACGGCGCCGCCCTTGCCGCCGATCCGGACCAGATCCCGGCGCGCCAGCAACTCGCCTCGCTGCTCCTCCAGGAAGGCGACCCCGGCGCGGCGGCGGCGGTGCTGGCTCCCGGCCTGGAGCGCCGTCCCGACCATGCGCTGCTCCTGCGCACCCTGGCCCTGGCCCTGGAGCGGATCCCCGGACGGCGCCTCGAGGCCGCCGATGCCTGGCGCCGCTACCTGCAGGCCAGCGACGGGGAGCCAGGGACGGAGGCCGAGCGGGCCCACGCCCGCTCCCGCCTGCGGAGCCTGGAGGAGGACGCCCCTCAGTAGGGGCTCATCCCGCCCCGGGCATCCACCGCCAGCACGGAGAAGTAGCTCCCCTCGCTGGCATCGACATCCACGGTGGTGGCCTGGAGCCCGGAGCGGATCGGGATCATGGCATCCACGTCGGCCCGGCTGAACGGTGTGGCCGCCGCGTAGACCACGTAGTGGTCCACAACCAGGGGGGCATTCTGGGTGGTGCGGGTGATGGGCGACCAGGTGAGGCGCAGCGTCCCCGGCGCCAGCTCGCTCACCATCAGATCCAGGATGGGCGCGGGCAGGCCGAGCCCACCCCCCGAGTCGACCCCGGACGTGTCACGGGAGGAGACCAGGTAGAAGCGGAGCTGGGGCCCCGAGGCGCCGCCCACGTGCATGAACGTCGGGGAGGGCCCGTCGGCCACCGAGCCGATCTGGTGGGGTGGGTCCAGGGGGAAGAGCGGCCCGGCCTCCGAGGCGTAGATGCGGTACTCCTGCACCGTGGTGGGCCGGCCGTAGATGTCCAGCAGCACCTGTGACCACGAGAGCATGGCATCCCCCGCGTCGTCACTGACCCGCAGGTCGGTGATGGGGGCCGGCGGCGACAGCCCCAGGATGTACTGGGGCATGCCCTCCCGCTCCGCGGTGGGAGGTCCGACGACGCCCGAGGTGTTCTCCGCCTCCAGCACCAGGTAGTAGGTCACGCCATCCTGCAGCCCGCGCAGGAGAGCCGAGGTGCTGGCCGCGGGAAAGGACTGCTGGGTCTCGTACAGGCCCGAGGTCGTCCCCAGGCGGACACGGTAGAGGGCGATGTCCGGCTCGGGGTTGGCGGTCCACTGGAGAAGGAGCTCGCCACCCCCACCCGTGTCGGTCACCGTGAAGCCGGACGGCGCCACCGGCGGAGTGAGGTTGATGGGCGTCGCCGCAACGCACCCCGGGCCGGAGGGACAGTCCAGGTTGCGGTTGGAGGGGACCGTGTCCATGCCGTCCCCGTCGCGGCCGGTGACCCGGTAGTGGTAGGTCTTGCCGTTGGTCACCGCCGTGTCACTGAACACGGTGGCCGCGAAACCGGGAGGCGTGAGCACGGTGTAGGGTCCCGAGGGACCGAAGGACGAGCGCTCGACACGGAAGGTCAGGGCATCGGGTCCGGCCACCCAGCTCAGGTCCACCACGCCATTGCCAGCCACCGCCTGGAAACTCGACGGCGGCGCCGGGTCCGGCAGGATCAGCCGGGTGGCGGGATCCCCCAGGAAGGAGAAGGAGCGCAGGTCCACGTCGGCGCCCACCTCGCCGAAGCGAAGCCGCAGGCTCAGGTTGATGGCCCCCAGCAGCCGGTCCCGCTCCTCCCCCAGCAGCCGATCCCAGAAGGTGTTGGTGGCCGTGGTGAGGAGCGAGATGAAGGTCAGGTGCGAGGGGGCGATGATGCCGATGACCCCGCGGCCGGGCGTCAGCAGGATGTCCTCGGCGAAGGAGTAGAGCTGGTCGGAGGCAGCCCCCGGGGGGGAGTCGGCGTGGAAGCCGCCGGTGATGCAGTTGATGTTGAGCATGAAGGTGAGGGTCGAGCCGTTGGTGAGCTGGTCGATGTCGTCGGCCGCGAACGACCGGGTGCGGTAGATGGTGGCGTCCCGTCCCCAGCTCTGGAAGCTGCCGTGGCCGTTGAACTGGGTCACCGAGCCTCCCAGGTTGATGCCGTCGCGGATCCAGCCGTTCATGGTGGTGGCCAGGGTGCTCACCGGCGTGGAGGGGTTGCGGCTGATGAGGGCCTGCATGCTGGCGGTGTGGAAGAGGGGACCCGGTCCCAGCGGGTCGTTCCGGCAGGTGCCGGTGCTGAAGCAGGGCCCGGTGGGATCCAGCACGCCGGGGTTCTCGGGCCGGTCGAAGTACTTGCCGATGGCCTGGCGCATGGTGGACTCGAAGCCGCCGCTCTCGGCGTCACTGATGAAGAAGCCGCGCCGCGTCCACGCCGGGCCTCCGGCCAACGACTCGTAGCTCACCACCTTGGAGAAGATCCCCTCGGCCTCGGCCAGGCTGTGGGCGGGGAGCCGGCCCAGCAGGACGTCGGGCAGCTCGTCGTTTCCCACCACTGCGGCGAAGCGGTTGTCCGCGGCGAAGTACGTCAGCACCGGTGAGGCCACCTGGCTCTCCATGTAGGTGGGCGTCAGGTTCCTGGCCATGGCGTGCCCGTAGCTGTTCTTGTAGTCCAGCGTCGCGTCCCCCACCAGCACCACGAAGGTGGGCGCCGGGCTCCACTGGGCCAGCGCCCACGCGATGGCATCCCGGATGGCCTGGGGGTCCTCCAGGCCGAAGCTGAAGGTGTCGTACACGTCCCGCAGGCTGGCCACCCGGGTCTGCCAGCCCTGGGACTGGCGCAGGGCCACCAGGCTGCTCAGGGCCGAGGACGGCCCCTCGTCCAGCAGGGAGCGGGGGCCGATGAGGAGCCAGTCGGCGCCGCCGGTGGCCAGGTCCGGCCCCGGGGCGTGGAGGGCCACCGCAGCCGGCTGCAGGCCGGCCCCGGCCGCCACCGCCAGGCGGCGCGTGGCGCCTGGATCGTCGGCGGCGGCGATCTCGAAGGTCACCGTGTACGGGCCGGTGCCGCTCACCTGGGCGCCGGACAGGTGCCGGGGGGCCGCCACGCCTCCCGCCGCCGGCGTCAGGTCGTAGACGGCGGCGTCAGCCGCCGACAGCCCCGTGACCACGAAGCGGGTGTCGGCGTTGGGCACGCTGAACCGGAGGCGGTCCCCCGACGCGGCGAAGAGACGCGGGTAGGTGATCTCCACCCAGTTGAGGGCCACCAGATCGGTGGTCACGGGCGTCCCGTCCACGACCCTGTCCAGGGGCAGATCCACCTGGACCCCGGTGCTCGCGGTGAGGAAGGATGTGGGGAAGGTGATGGGACCGTCGTCCACCCCCTGGGTGAAGACGACCACCCCGTCCCAGTCTGCCTGGCTCACCTGGCTGCCGTTCACCCGCAGCCGGGTGCGGTGGTAGCCGTTCAGGTTGCCGCCGATGATCTGCCCCAGCATGCGCACCGCCAGGCTGGCCTGCCCTCCGGGGGCCACCCCCGGCAGGGCCAGGGTGAGGGTGCGGGAGGGTGCCGTCTGCAGCAGCAAGGGCCCGTCGTACCAGCGGTCATCGACATCGCTGGAGATGGTATTGATGAAGAAGTCGTCCTCCTCGTGGTGCACCGTCTCGGTGAAGCTGGCCGCCACCGGGAAGCCGCTCACCGGCGCGCCGGTCAGCAGGGTGGACATGCGCAGGCGCGGTCCGTCGGCCACCCCCAGGTAGTAGGGACGGCGGTCGGTGAAGTCCCCTTGCTGCCATGTGTCGGGATCCAGCGGGTCCTCGTCCACGGCCTCGCCAAAGAAGTCGATCCGGTCGCCGGTGGAGACGATGCCGTTGCCGTCATCCACCACCCGGATGGGGATCTCCACGCCGTTGGCGGCCATGAACAGGCGGTCCACCGGGCGCCCGGCCAGGTCGGGCGTGTTGGCCGCCAGCCAGGCGCCGCTCAGGTGGTGCACCCCGTCCACCGCCACCGTCAACCGGTAGACGGCGCTTCCCACCTGGGGGGACACCGGCAGGGCGCGGCGCAGGACGGGTGAGGCCTCGGCCTCCGGAGCCGCCGCCTCTCCGGTGAGCCCGGTGGACGAGGACGTCTCCGGCGCCCCGGGCAGGGCGGCCGCCGGGGGGCGCCCCGATGCGTCAGGCCGGGGGCGCGCCCCGGCCGGGTTCACCACCGCCCCTGGATAGAGACGGTCGAACGGCTCGGCCAGCGGCGCGGCCGGCTTCTGCCGGGCGGCCGATCCGGACGGCTCCGACCACCGCAGGCGGAGCCGGATGCGGGTGGCCAGCTCCGCCTCCCCACCGGGGTCCAGGAGGCGCAGCGGCGTCAGCGCCACCTCCGCCACCGGCAGGCGCCGCAGCCACCCCTCCCCCTCCAGGCGCGCCACCTGGGAGGGGAACGGCCAGGCGAGAACCGGGGACGGGAGGGTGGTTCCCGGCACCGGCGTCCCCGGCCCGGCCGGGTCGTCCAGGTCGGGAATGCGCCGGGGGACGGCCAGCAGCAGCGGCGCGGCGGCCGGCAGGCGCCGGCTCGCCAGCACCTCCACCTCCAGCCCGGTGACCGGGCCACCGGTGGCCACCCTGAGAATGCGGCGCGGCACCACCGGCAGGCCGTCGGCTGCCAGCACCCCGTAGCCGGGGATCTCGTACCACGACCGGCCGGAAGGATCGACGTGGAGCCGCGGCTCGGGGATCTGGATCTCCAGCTCCACCGAGCGGTCGGTCTCGCTCAGGATGACCGGGTCGGCCCCCCGCGCGGCCGGGGCGCACCATGGCACCACGGCCAGGATGGCGAGCGCGGCGGCGACTCCTCGATGCGAGACCATGCTGCGGACCACGTTGCTCGACCTCGACGGACGGCGCCGGGACCTGCCCGGCGCGCCGGGCTCCCTTCCTCCTGCCCCCCGTCGATGGCGGCCAGCCCGGCCGCTACTCGTTCACCGCCGCCGGCTCCCGCTCCTTGAACGACCGGGACTTGGCCCGGGCGTTGGCCAGGGCCTGCGGGTACATCTGCAGCGGGCTGCCCGTCTGGATCTCGGCCACGCCCAGGCAGAACGTGCAGAAGTCACCCGACTCGCACCCCTTCAGGGTGGTGCGCGTCACCTCCTCGGCCAGGTGGCGGACCTCCTGCAGGACCGGGGACTGGCGCCACAGGGCGGCGAGGTCGTCCACGTCCAGCACGTTGCCGGCCTTGCGGCGCCACTGGACGCAGGGGTAGATGTTGCCATAGGGATCGATGGCGATGGTGGTGCGCCCCGTGCCGCAGTTGGAGCGCACCTCGGTGTGGTCGGTGGGCACCACCGAGTGGCCGCCGCGCAGCGCCTTCCACTCCTCCGACCAGAATTTCTTCAGGAACTCGGGGCTGGCCTGCAGGCGCAGGGGCTCGGTGTCGCCGTCGTCCCGGGGGGTGACCACCGGGTCGAAGGTGACCACCGCCCCCAGCTCCGTCCCCAGGCGGTGGATGTCCCAGATCTGGTGCTGGTTGTAGCGGGTGATGGGGGTCTTGAGGATGACCTTCACCCCACGGGCCCGCAGGAGGCGCACCGCCTCCACCGCCCGATCCAGCGAGCCCCGGATCCCGGTGAGCCGGTCGTGCACCTCGCCGGTGGCGCCGTGGATGCTGATCTCGATCTCCAGGGCCCGGACCTCCCCCGCCAGCAGGTCGGCGGCCGCCTCGTCGATGTAGCAGCCGTTGGTGTAGATCCGCAGGGCCATGCCGTGCTTCTTCACGGCGCGGGCGATGGTCCAGAAGTCGGGGTGGACCATGGGCTCGCCGCCGGTGAGGGCGCAGTAAAGAACGCCCAGGTCCGACAGCTTCTCCAGGGTGGCGAGGATCTGCGAGGTGGTGAGCTCCCGGGCGACGGGATCATCCACGTTGTAGCAGAACTCGCACTTCAGGTTGCAGCGGAAGGTCAGCTCGAAGTTGGCCGACAGGGGGTTCCCCCGGTTCCACTCCTTGGTGAGGATGCGCCTGTAGTGGTTCTCGGGCTTCCCGTCCGGTCCCGCGCAGCCGTCGCCGGCGTCGCTCATGATCCCCCCCCTGTGGGCACCGCCTCGCCCGCCAGCATCCCGCTCTCCCGGAGCGCCGACAGGAACTCGTCCAGGTCCCGCCGGGCGGCCTCCGGGGTCACGTCGAACTCTGCGCACAGCGTGGCGCAGATCGCGTCGGCGTCGCGGGTGCCGTCCAGGAGCTGCCAGATCCGCGCCCCCACCGCGTTGAGCACGTGGTGGACCGCCTCCTCGCCGGGCATGACGATGAGCGCCTCGCCGTCCACGAGCTTGTAGGCGGCGTCCGGGTGGCGGCGGGGATGTCGGGGCAGGGTCACTGGGCCTCCTGGCGACGTGCCGGCCCGCAAACCGTCCCGGACAGGAGCCTCCTGCCCGGGGCGCGTGGGCGCAGACCGACCCTCGGCTGGTGCTGACCCACGAATATACCCGCGATCTCCTGCTTCGTCAAAGAGAACTACTCGATGTATCCCAGGGATTTCAGGTATTCCCGCGCGCCGGCCTCGTCGCTGGCCACCCCCTCGGCCGCCGGGGGGGGTGGGGGGCCATAGGCCACGGGCGGGCGCAGGGGAAGGGAGCCGGCCGCATCGGCGGCGAGCAGGCCCACGGCCGGGGGGGCCGGCATGCGCGCCGAGACGGGCAGCCCGGCCAGCCAGAGGAGCGTCGGGGCCACCTGCAGCGCACCGGCCGCTTCCTCCCCGCCGCCGGGGGCGGCGCGCCCCGGCCCCAGCAGGGCCAGCAGCCCTTCCTGTCCCCCCGTTCGCCCTGGGTCGAGGATCAGGACGAGGCGATCCTCGGGCCGGCGCGCCGCAGCGATTCGCGCCGCCTGCCCGTCGGCGAAGCGCAGGGCCGCACGCACCCTCTCCGCGGCTGAGAGGAGGCCATGCCGCCCGGCGGCATCGGCGCCCCGTGCCACGTCGACGCTCCACAGGTACACGAAGCCGGCCACCGGCTCGTGAACGGCCAGACACTCCAGCCAGCCATCCACCGCGAACAGGTCGGCCAGCAGGGCCCGCCGCAGGGCGTCATCCAGATCCCCGTCCGGAAGACGGGATGCGGCGGCTTCAAGCCACTGGGCGTGCTCCCGGCCGGCCGCCACGGCCCGCGCCGCCGGATGGATGTCTCCCACCGGGACCGTGCCCCGCTCCAGCCGGGCGTAGGCCCGGTCGCCGATGACGCATCCAGGGAGCCGGCTCACCGGCGACGTGGCCCACCAGTGCGCGACGGCCACCGGCAACCCCTGGCCGCCGAGGATCTCCCACACGGCAGGCGCTCGCCGCACCTGCGATGAGACCGGGCGCGAGCGGCTGACGCGGCCCGGTGCCGGCAGGACCGCGTCGGCCGCCTCCAGGAGGGCGGACAGAAGCGGACCGGCCCCCGCCGGCGCCGGAACCCCGGCCAGGCTCTGCCACTCCACGCCGTCCACGCCGTGGCCCGCCGGCCACAGCCCCGTGGCGTACGTCGTCCAGACGGCGGGCGGGTCGAGGCCCGGCGGACGCCGCAGGGGGCGCACCGCGGCCTGCGCCAGCAGGTCGTCCAGGGACGGCACCAGCCCTGCCCGGCGGGCGTCCTCCAGCTCCGCCCGGCCCACGCCGTCCAGCCCCAGCACCAGGAGCCGCCCGCCCGGGTCGCTGCGCGCCACCCCCGTGGGGGGGGCCGCCGGCTCGGCCCGCCGCCCGGCGAACAGCAGTAGCGCGGCCAGGCCCGCCGCCAGCACCACCCCCACTGCGGCGCGGCGGCGCCGGGGCCGCTGCGGGGCCGGTTGCTTGCGGGCGGCCGCCTCGGCGGCCACCAGCGCCGACCCGGCCGCGCCGGTGAGTCGCGCGAGGCCCACCGCCAGCAGGGCGATGAGGGCGATGGACAGCAGGTCCAGCCAGCCGATCCC
>JBFGDW010000079.1:0-12077 GCA_041580435.1 Candidatus Polarisedimenticolia bacterium
AGGTGCTGGAGGAGCTGGCCCTGGAGCACCCCATCTGCGCCAAGGTCCTGGAGTTCCGCAGCCTGGCCAAGCTGAAGGGGACGTACGTGGACGCCCTGCCGGCCCTGGTCCATCCCGGCACCGGCCGGGTTCACACCAGCTTCAACCAGACCGTGGCGGCCACCGGTCGCCTCTCCTCCTCGGATCCGAACCTGCAGAACATCCCGGTGCGCACCGAGGTGGGCCGGGAGATCCGCCGCGCCTTCATCCCCGAGGACGATTGGGTGCTCCTCACCGCCGACTACAGCCAGGTGGAGCTGCGGATCCTGGCGCACCTCACCGGGGATGCGGTGCTGACCCAGGCGTTCCGGGACGGCGAGGACATCCACGCCCGCACGGCGGCGGCCATCTTCGGCGTGAGCCGCGACCTGGTCAGCGACGAGATGCGCCGGCGGGCCAAGGCCATCAACTTCGGCATCCTCTACGGCATGGGCCCCCAGCGCCTGGCCCGGGAGCAGGGGATCTCCATGAAGGATGCCCAGGCGTTCATCAAGGCCTACTTCAAGCAGTTCTCCGCCATCGAGGCGTACATCCAGCAGACCACAGCGTTCGCCGAGAAGGAGGGGTACGTCAAGACGCTGCTGGATCGCATCCGCTACTTCCCCGAGCTGAAGGCCGGCGACCGGGTGGCGCGCCAGCAGGCGCTGCGGGCCGCGGTGAACACCACCATCCAGGGCACGGCGGCCGACCTGATCAAGAAGGCCATGATCGACATCCACGGGCGGCTGGAGAAGGCGAGGCTCGAGGCCCGGATGATCATCCAGGTCCACGACGAGCTGGTGCTGGAGGTCCCCGAGAAGGAGGTCAAGAAGGTGGCCTCCCTGGTCAAGGAGGCCATGGAGGGAGTCCACCGCCTGGATGTGCCCCTCACCGTGGACCTGGCCTGGGGCCCCAACTGGCTGGAGGCCAAGCAGGGGTGAGCCCCGGGCGGCGCGTCCGGAGAACCTGGGCGCGGCCCCGGGCATGGTGCGCGACGGTCCTGGCGGGATGCACGCTGCTCCTGGCCTGCGCACCGGGTCGGTGGCCGCACCTTCCCCCGGTGGTGCAGCTCCCGGTGGGCGCCCCGGCACCCCGCGACGTGAGCCACGCCTTTGCCGGCGTCTTCTGCTCTGTTCTGGAGAGGGAGAGCCCGGCGTGGGGGCCGTGCGCCTCCTACCTGGAGCCGGCCGGCGTGCCGGGCGCCCTTCCGCCGCTGCCATCGGATCTGCGCGTCGTGGTGATCCCGGGGCTCATGGCCCCCTGCTTCGGCGAGGGGGTGCGCACGTTCGGCGAGGGGCTGGACCGGCTGGCCTCCCTGGGGATCCGTGCCGAGCTGGTTCCCGTCTCCGGACTGGGCGGGACGACCTTCAACGGGCGCCAGATCGTGGCCTGGCTGCGCGCCCGGATCGCGGAGGAGCCGGACGCGCGGTTTGTCCTGGTGGGGTTCAGCAAGGGAGCGGCCGATGCCCTGGAGGCGCTGGCCCTGGAGCCGGCCCTGGCCCGCAACGTGGCGGCGCTGGTCACGGTGGCCGGCGCCATCGGCGGCTCTCCCATCCCCGAGCAGATCCCCGATTCCCTGAAGAAGCTCGGCGTCCGCCTGGCGCCTGGCCGCTGCGAGAAGGGGGATGGTCAGGCCCTGGCGAGTCTGAGCAGGCGTGCGCGCCTGGAGTTCCTGGCCCGGCATCCGGCGCCGCCCGTGCCCAGCTACTCGCTGTCCGCGGTGTCACGCCCCGAGACCACGTCGCGGGTCTTCCTGCGGGCGCGGGGACTCCTGGACCGGATCAGCGTCGACAACGATGGCCAGCTCCTGGCCGCCGATGCCATTGTTCCCGGGAGCGCCTACCTGGGGTCGGCGCTGGGAGATCACCTGGCGGTGGCCGTGCAGTTCAACCGGCCGGGCTTGCCCTGGTCCCAGCTCGTGGACCGCAACCGCTATCCCCGGGCGGCCCTGCTGGAGGCCCTTCTGCGGTTCGTGGGCGCGGACCTTTCACATGGAGGCGTCCTGGACGATGCGCCAGCCGTCGGGGGTCGGCCGCAGGACGATGAGGGTCAGCCCGGAGGTGTCCTCCCCCTGCTCCCGTGACAGCCTCCACCGGGCCACGACGCTGGCCCCATGGACGCGGCTGGGGCGAGCGTCCCCCAGCATGGAGACCTCGGTCCCCCGGGCGAAGCGGATCTCATCCACCTCCAGGCTCAGGCGGCCCATGGCGGCCTGGTCGGGATAGCGGCTGCGGTACCGGTCCAGGACGGCCTGGCGCCCGCCGGTCCGTCCGCTCGGTGAGATGAAGGTCGCGTCCTCGGCGTACACCGAGCAGAAGGCCTCCAGATCGCCCCGGTTCCACGCCTCGGTCTGCTCGAAGAAGAGGCGCAGGATCTCCTCCGTGGCCTGCTCCTCGCGGCGGACCGCGGCCCAGCGCTCCCACAGCCCCGGGCCGTGGGTGCCGATGTAGCCGGGATCGTCCTGGAAGATCGGATCCGACAGGACCTCGTCGGAGGTGGCGAACCTGTGGCCGGTCCCGGTGAGCCAGGAGAAGAGCGCGTCCCACTGGGCGGTGCCGATGGAGCCGGCGTGCAGGAGGAGGATCTGGGGCAGCGGGCGGCCGAACAACTCGTCGCCCAGACGCTCGTGGTGCCGGATGGAGACGCGGAGGGCCTCGTGGTACTCGGCGGCGATGCGCTCTTGTGCGGCGGCATCCCCCTTGCGGGTGGCCTCCACCCAGGGCTCCTCGAAGGACCAGTCCTGGTTGTCCAGCGTCACCGGGAGGTTGCGCTGGCCCGTGCGGACCAGGTAGGCGCGGACCGCGTCGCGCTTGGCGGCGGTCTCACCCTCCCGCAGCATGGGATAGCGGAAAAAGCGCAGCTCCTTGCCGTGCGCCGAGAGAAGGGCGGCCAGCTGGCTCCGGGCCCGCTCGATGTCCTCGATGTAGGCCCCGGCCTCCAGCCGGGTCAGGCTCGGGTGCCGGTCCGAGTGGTTCCCCAGCTCGTGTCCGGCCTCCAGCCAGAGTCCCAGGAGCTTCCGGTCGGCCTCGGAGCGCACGTTGCCCCAGGTGACCAGGCCCACGGCCCGGATCCGGTGCCGGGCCAGGGCGTTCAGCAGGCCGCGGGTGACCCGCTCGCGCCCGGCGTCCTCCGGGTGCAGGCGTGTGGGGGTTATGGGCAGGTCGTCCACCGTGACCAGGACGGGCCGCGATGCCGGGGGCGCGGCCAGCGGGGCGGTGGACAGCGCAGACGCGGCCAAAAGGCACGCCGCAGGAAGGAGGGTCGCCACCGGCGGCTCAGCAGGTCCGGGTGTAGATGATCTCCATGGTCCTGAACTCCTTGCCGTCCGGACCTTGCACGAACATCTCCAGCACGGTCCGGTCCGGGCTCTCGATACGGTGCACCGAGCGCATGGTCACCGGACCGGCCACGGGATCGGAGTACTCTCCGCTGGAGCGGAAGACCTTCCCCCCCTCGCACGTGCCCCGCTCGATGGCGATGCCCGTGCCCATGTTGTCCATCCAGGTGGAGACGTACTCCTTGCGCACATTGTCATAGGCCACCAGGCCCATCCCTTCGAAGGGCATGCCATTGAAGTCCCCCTTGAAGGTCTGCTGCAGGTATCGGCCGCCCATGAGCATCTTGAAGTGGGCGTTACCCTCGGAGACCATGGGCTCGCCGCCAGGGGCCATCCACATGGAGACCCTGGCCGCCCACGTCCCCTCCAGCACGGCCAGGTGCTTCTGGTGCTCGCCCACCGCCATGGCCGCCTGCATGGCCTGCATCTGGGCTTCGTCGGTGCCGCTGTCCCCGGCCCGGAGGAGAGCCGGCGTGGCCAGGAGCAGGAGCACCAAGGGGAGGGCGAGACGGGCCGCGGGTGTCAGGCGCATGGGGGCCTCCTTTCGCAGGTGCGCTGGCGGGTCCCCGTGGCACCCAGCCAGGAGAGCCGCGGTACGGCGGCCATTATGACGGCCTCCTCCCCCCCGCGGCAAGAACGCCGATGACGGTCCAGGAAGCCGGTCGGCAGCCCCGTCGCCGGGCGCCCGGATCACGGCTTCGTCATCAGGCCGGATTTCGCTTTGGGAACTGGACTTCCCGCCTTGAACTCGCGGAAGGGACACCTATATTTGGTCCTGCGATCACCCCACACTGGTTCGCCGTCGCCGGCCGGCGGGGTGCTGCGCTGCTGGAAAGAGGCGTCCCCCGCCGACGCAACAGGAAGATGCATCCCGAGGGGCTGAGACTTGGCCACGGCAAGCTACGCCGGTTACACGCACGATCGTAAGCGCCGCACGAACATCCTCATCGTCGATGACGAGAACTCCATCCGGGAGGTTCTCGCCGAGGGGCTCATCGGTGCCGGCTATCCCTGCTCCACCGCCTCCGATGCCGACGACGCCATGCGCAAGCTCAAGAGCGTGCGATTCCACCTGGTCCTGTCGGACATCCGGATGCCGGGCACCAGCGGCATTCAGCTCCTGGAGCAGGTGAAGGATCACAATCCCGACATCGACGTGATCATGGTGAGCGGTGTGGTGGACACCGACACGGCGCTGGAATCCATCCGCAAGGGCGCCTGCGACTACGTCACCAAGCCGTTCAACCTGACCGAGGTTCTGTTCACCGTGGACCGGGTGGTGGAGAAGCGGCGGCTCCTGGAGGAGAACCGGGAGTACCAGCGCAACCTGGAGGTGAAGGTCGCCGAGCGCACCGAGGAGCTCTCCCGCAAGAACAAGGAGATCCAGTCCCTCTTCAACGAGCTCAAGACGGCGTTCAACGAGATCCAGTCCACCTACGAGGCCACCCTGGAGGCGCTCATCGCGGCACTGGACTCCCGGGACAGCGAGACCCAGGGGCACTCCATGCGGGTGGCCGAGTTCACCGCTCTCGTGGCCCGGCACATGGGCATCTCCGAGCCCGAGCTCACCGACATCCGCCGCGGGGCGCTGCTCCACGACGTGGGAAAGATCGGGATTCCCGACGCCATCCTCCGCAAGCCCGGCCCCCTCAACGAAGAGGAGTGGGAGGTGATGAAGCAGCACCCCCAGCTGGGCTACGACATGCTCAAGGGGATCACATTCCTGGAGGGCGCCATCCCCATCGTCCTGTCCCACCAGGAGAAGTTCGATGGCACCGGCTATCCCCGGGGCCTGAAGAAGGACCACATCCCCCTGGGAGCCCGCATCTTCGCCGTCGTGGACACCTACGACGCCATCACCTCCACCCGCCCGTACCGGGCGGGCCGCTCCTACGATGTGGCCCGGGACGAGATCGTGAAGTTCTCCGGCTCCCAGTTTGATCCGCGGGTGGTCCAGACGTTCCTGAAGATCCCGAAGCAGAGATTCGACGAGATCCGGGACCAGATCAGCAAGTCGTTCAAGCGCCGCCAGCAGGGCTGAGCCGGCCGGCCGTTGGACGCCGGTGACGGGACGGGATAGAATCACACCGGTTCAGCCGGGGGAGAGCCGCCACCGCCAGCCGGATCGCGGCGGAGGGAGCCAGACGGTGGACGCACATCCCGAGCGGGCGCCTGAAGCCGGCTCCTTCGCAGACGATCACCCCGACATCGCGGTGCTGTTCGACGCGGTCAACGGCGTCATCCGGGGCAAGCCCGAGGTGGTCCGGCAGGCCATCCTCACCCTCCTGGCCGGCGGCCACCTCCTCATCGAGGACATCCCGGGGGTGGGGAAGACCACACTGGCCCGGGCCCTGGCCACGGCCATGGGCGGCACCTTCCGCCGGGTGCAGTTCACGTCGGATCTCCTGCCCGCCGATATCCTGGGCGTGAATGTCTTCGACCCCGGCGCCCGCCAGTTCCGCTTCCGCCCGGGCCCGGTGTTCTGCCACGTGCTGCTCGCCGACGAGATCAACCGGACCACGCCCCGCACCCAGAGCGCGCTCCTGCAGGCCATGGAGGAGCACCAGGTCACCCTGGACGGGACCACCCACGTCCTGCCCGATCCGTTCCTGGTCATCGCCACCCAGAACCCGCTGGAGCACCACGGCACCTACCCCCTCCCCGAGTCCCAGATGGACCGCTTTCTCATGCGCCTGTCCATGGGCTACCCGGACCGCGCGGCGGAGCGGGACCTCATCGCCGGCCAGGTGACGGGCCATCCCCTGGACGGACTCGCGCCGGTCTTCACGCCGGCGGCGCTGGTGGCGGCACGCCGTCACGTCAGTGCCGTGCGCATGGACGAGGCGCTGCTGGACTACCTGCTGTCCATCGTGGAGGCGACGCGGACCCATCCCGATCTGGCCCTGGGTGCCTCCCCTCGTGCCGCCCTGGCCATGGGCCGCGCGGCCCGGGCGGCCGCCGTCCTGGAGGGACGCAACTACGTCGTGCCCGACGATGTGAAGTCCCTGGTGGAGCCCGTCCTGGCCCACCGCCTGGCGCCCCGGGATGCCGCGGCCGAGCCGGCGGCACGCCGGGACCAGGTGCGGGCCGTTCTCGGCGACGTCCTGGAACGGACGGAGGTGCCGCTCTAGGCCGGCATGACCGTGGGCCGCCAGCCTCGAGATCGCGCCGCCGGCCGGATCACCCGCATCGGCCTGCCGCGCCCCACGGCGGCGGCGTGGGCCCTGTCCTTCCTGGGCCTGGCGCTCCTGGGCGCCGCCATCAACACCGGCAACAACCTCCTCTATCTCCTGTTCGGCCTCATCGCCGCGGCCCTGCCCATCTCCCTGGCCGGCTCCCTGGTCAACCTCCTGCGGATCCGGGTGGAGATGCGGCCCCCCGCGGCCCCCCAGGCCGGGGTCCCCTTCACCGTGGAGATCCGGATCGCCAACTCCGGGCGATGGCTCGCGGCCCGCGCTCTCCGCCTCCGGGTGGTCACGTCGAAAGGATCGACCTACGGGCCCGCGCTGGTGGAGAAGGTCGAGGCCGGCGGGCAGGTCACCCTGTGCCTCACCGGGAGGGAGCCACACCGGGGGCCGGTGCAGATCACCGGTGTGCGAGTGTCGTCCACGTTCCCCCTGGGTTTCCTGGAGCGGCGGCGGTTCTACGCCTGGCCTCAGGAGATGCTCGTCCTGCCGTCCACCGCCCGCCGCGCCGGCGGGGCCCGTGGCGGAGACGATCACCCGGGGGAGGCCAGCGCCGTCTCCCGGGCCGCTGGCACCGAGTACGAGGGGCTGCGCCGGGGTCGTGCCGAGGATGACGCCCGCCGTGTGGACTGGAAGTCCACCGCGCGGCGCGGCATGCTGCTGGTGCGGGAGACCCGCGGCGAGGGGCGGCCGCTGCTGGAGCGGCACCTGCGCACGCTGCGTCCGGGGGAGCCCGGGGCGGCCCGTGACACCTTCGAGGCGGAGGTGGAGGATCTGGCCTCCCGGGCGCGCCGGGTGCTGGAGGAGGGCGGCCTCGTCGTGCTGTCGGTGGACGCCGGGAGCGCCGAGCCGTACCGTGGCCGGCCCGGGCTGGGTGCCCTCCTGCGCCGCCTGGCGCGCCTGGTCCCCATCGATGCCAGCGGCCAGCCTCTCCCGCCCGCCCGCGCGGAGGCGGCCCCCATTTCGCCGCCCCCCGGGGCCAGTGCCAGGACCTCGCCCGCCGGGGTGGTCCACGGCCGCTCGGCCCTGGTGGCGCTGGCCGTCAGCACCACCGCGCTGTTCGCCTATGGCGGCCTGGGGCCTGTCGCCTTCTCGGTGCTGGCCGTCTCCCTGCTGGTGGTGGGCCTGGCCAGGCGGCGGGTGCGGCCACCGGGACCCTGGGCGGGGCGCATGTGGCGCCTTGCTGGCGTCGTGGCCCTCGTCTATTTCTTCGCGGACCTCATCGTCCTGCGCCACAACCCCCTGTCGGCCTCCCTCAACCTCATCGCCTTCATCGCCCTCTACAAGCTCTTCAACAGCCGTGGCGTCCGGGATGACCGGCAGATCCTGCTGGTGTCGCTCCTGCAGATGATCCTCTCGGCCGCGCTCACCACCGGCGTGTCGTTCCTGATCCCGCTCCTGGCCTGGCTCGCCGCCGTGGTCCATGCCCAGCTAGCCTGGACGGCGCTCCCGGGCGACGGGACCCTCTGGCACCGCCCGGCCGTCTACGCCGAGGCGGGCCGGCGGCTGCGCTACGGTGGCGCCACGGCCGTCCTGGCGGCCGGGCTGATCCTGGCCGGCGGGGTGATCTTCCTGGCCGTTCCCCACCTGGGCACCGGCACGTTCGCCACCGGCGCGCTCATGAGCAGCCGGCGCAGCGGCTTCTCCGAGACCGCCCGTCTCGGTGACATCGGCCGCATCAAGCTGGACACCTCCCGGGTCATGCAGGTGAACGTGGCGGGGGACGGGGCCGCCGGCGAGCTGCGCTGGCGCGGCCTGACCATGGACGTCTTCGATGGGCGCACCTGGAGCCGGAGCTCGCCGCGCAGCGACTGGATCAGTGCCGATAGCGACGGGGTGTTCGAGCTGGCGGGAGATGGCTCCACCGCCCTGCCGGAGGTGCAGCGGGCGACCCTGGTGCAGACCATGCGCATGGACCCCGGCGGCAGCCGGGTTCTCTTCGCCGCCGCCACGCCCGCTGCCGTCCAGAGCGACGACTTCACCTTCCTGGCCGAGGACGGCGCGGGCGGCGTGCTGTTTCCGGGCCAGCCCGGCCGCCCGCTGAGCTACACCGTGCGCTCCCTCCCGCCGCCCCGGGACCCCCGGATCCTCCGGCCGGCGGGCGCCGGCGATCCTGAGGCGGTGCGGAGGCTCTACCTGGATCTACCGCCCCTGGATCCACGTATCTCCTCCCTGGCGCGGCAGATCACCGCCGGCCAGCCCACGCGGTACGACGCGGCGGTGGCCCTTGAGCGGTGGCTGTCGGGGACGCTGTCCTACAGCCTGCAGGTGGACGACGCCGGCCGCGGCGACCCCCTGGCGGCGTTCCTCTTTGAGGGCATGGCCGCCCACTGCGAGTACTTCGCCACCGCCATGGTGGTCATGGCGCGCGCCGTGGGCGTCCCGGCCCGCTTCGCCACCGGCTATCTGCGAGGCGAGCGCAACCGGTTCAGCGGCCTGTACACCGTGCGCCAGTCCGATGCCCACTCGTGGGTGGAGGTGTTCTTCCCGGGGCACGGGTGGGTGCCTTTCGATCCCACGCCTCCCGCCGGGCGGGGGCAGTGGGCCGAACGGGGGCTATGGTCGCTCCCCTCGCAGGTGTACGGGACCATCGCCCGGTGGTGGGACGACTACGTCATCGGCATCGACATCGCCGACCAGGCCCGGGGCCTCCTCTACCTGCGCGACCTGGCCGCGGCAGCGGGCGGCTTCCTGGCGGCCGCGGCGCCGGCGCCGGGCCGTGCGGGCCGGTGGGTGGCGCTGGCCGGCGCGGCGGCCCTGCTGGCGGCCGCCCTGCTGTCCTGGCGGCGGCTGGCCGGCGATTGGGGGTGGGCCGCGGGGGTGGGCGGCGCCTTCCGGCGCCGGCGCCTCCCCGGGTTCTACCGCCGTCTCCTCTGGCTGCTGGCCCGCCGGGGGCTGCAGCGGCGACCCGGCGAGACGCCAGGCGAGCTGGCGCGGCGCGCGGCAGGTCGCTTTCCAGCCCGGGCGGCCGGCCGCGTGCGGGATCTCACCGACCTCTACTACCGGGTCCGCTTCGAGGGGCTGGACCAGGGCGCCGGGGTCCGGCGCCTGGCGCGCCGGCTCCTGGGGGATCTGCGCCGCGACCTGCGGGGCTTCTCCAGCCGCGCCGGTATGCACTAGAGTGACGCGGCGGGGCGAGCCGTTCGCCCGCCGTCATCCGGACCCGACAAGGACAGGAGCGAGGCCATGCGCCACGTGGTTGCCAGGGACATCATGAACAAGGACGTGCTCCAGGCCCGGGACACCATGACCGTGGGGGAGCTGGCCGCCTTTCTGACCGACAACGAGATCTCCGGCGCACCGGTGACCGACGAGACGGGGCGCCTGGTGGGCGTTGTCTCCCTGTCCGACGTGGCCCGGGTGGCCGTCCAGGTGGGGGGCGTGGCCCCCGACCGCTCCGGTCCCGACTTCTATTTGCGGGGCTGGGAAGACGCCTACAACCCCGAGGATCTTCAAAGGCTCCGCATCAAGGGCGAGGGGATGCAGGTGGCCGAGTTCATGACCCGCAGCGTCCACTCGGTCGGGGAGGAGGCCACGCTGCCCGAGATGGCCTCGGCCATGGTCAAGGGGCATGTGCACCGCCTCATGGTGACCCAGTCCGGCAAGGTGGTGGGCATCGTGAGCACCATGGACCTGCTCAGGGTGATGGCCCAGGCCGACTGAGCCGGCCGCCGGAGGCCCATGTCCGTCCGGCACTACCTGCGCACCTTCTGGACCGCGTGGCGCCGCTGGCATGCGGCCGACAGGGCGCAGATTGCGGCGGCCCTCTCCTTCCACGCGGTGCTGGCGCTGGCGCCGTTCCTGGTGCTTTTGCTGGCGGCGGCGCGCCGCCTGCTGGGAAGCGCCGCCGGCCAGGCCGAGCTCCTGGCCGCCGTGGAGCGTGTGGCCGGGCTGGAGGCGGCGACGGTCCTCGCCTCGCTGCTGGACACCATCCTGGATGCCCGGGGCGGAGCGTTCCTCACCGCGGTGGGCGTGCTGCTCATGCTCTACTTCGCCTCGGAGTTCGTGGTTCAGTTCAAGGCAGCGTTTCACGCCGTCTGGGAGACCCAGCCCCGCCGGGGAATCCGCGGCGCCATCGTGCGCCGGCTGCTCTCTTTCGGAGCCGTGCTGGGGGCCGTCATGGCCGGCCTGCTGGTGCTGGTGGCGAGCCTGGCGGGGTCCATCGCCGGGCCGGTCATCGCCCGGTCGGCGCCGGAGGGGGCCTGGGTGTGGAGCCTGCTGTCCAACGGCCTGGCCTTTGCCGTGGTGATGGCGCTGCTGGCCCTGCTGTTCCGCTACGGGCCGGCGCCCAAGGTGCCGTGGCGCGCCGCCTGGAGCGGCGCGGCCTTCACCGCCATCCTGTTCACGGCGGGCAACTTTCTCATCGGAATGTTCATCGGCCGCAGCCTGCTGGCGTCGCTGTATGGGGCCGCCGGCGTGCTCATCGTCTCCCTGATCTGGATCTACCTCCTCGCCCAGATCCTCCTGCTGGGAGCCGAGTTCACCCATGCCGAGGCCCAGGCCCTCAGTCCAGGCTCAGGGGCTCCTCCGGGGAAAAGAGGCTGATCCCGGCGTCCTGGACCCGGGCCCGGAACGCCGCCACCTCCTCGGCGTACAGCCGGTTGAACTCGGCCAGGACCTTCGACAGCAGCTCCTGGGCCTCGTCCAGGCTCCGGAGCTGGGCCGGGGTGGGGGCGTCCCACGAGGAGCCCAGGCTGAACTGGGCGAAGCGGACCCGGGAGTAGGCTACGTCCCGGTCGGCCACGATGCCCCGGGTGCCGGGCGGGACACGCAGCCGCTTCTCCATCGCCTCGAGCTTCTCCTTGAGCCGGTCCCCCTCCTTGCGCAGCTCGGCCAGGGGATCCTTCCCGGAGCCGCCCTGCTCGTCTCCCGCTTCCTCTCCGGCCGCGCCGTCTGCGCCGCGGTCCCTGGCTTCGTCCGCGCCGTCCTCCTTCCGGGCGCGCGCCTGCACCAGGCCGATCTCCTCCCGCGTCCGCAGGATCCGCTTGACCGCCTCGGCCACCGTCTCCTGGAGCCGCCCCGCGCGCATCACGGCGTCGTACTTGGCCTGCCGGGCGGCGGCGCCGATCTGGAACCGGGGATCGGCCAGTACGCGCACCGGGGCGCTGGCCTCGTGGTCCTTGTACTTGACGGTGATGGTGTAGGTGCCCGGGAGGACCTCGGGGCCCGAGGGCATGAAATCATCGTCGTCATCGTCGTCGTCACTGGGCGGGCGCTTGAAGCCGTCCCGGCGCAGGTTCCACGCGGCGCGGTTCACCCCCTGCGCGGCAGGGGCCTTGAAGGTCCGGATGACCTCGCCTGAAGCATCGCGAACCTCGATCTCCACCTGCGGTCCCCGGGCCCGGCCGCGGCGTCCCCGGCGCCCCTCGCCGGCACCCTTCTCCTCCTCCTTGGACTCGGCGGCGGCCTTCTTTCCGGCCTCCTTCCGCTCCGCGGCCCGCTCGGCCTCCTTGCGGATCCGCTCCTTCTCCTCGTCGGGGTGGGGAAGCCCCTCCACATTGAGGGCGAAGGTGAGGAGGGCGCCGTAGCTGCGATTC
>JBFGDW010000080.1:0-12028 GCA_041580435.1 Candidatus Polarisedimenticolia bacterium
GGCGGCCGGCGGCGTCCAGCTCCAGCAGGCCGGCGCTCGCCGGTGCCGCCGGATCCAGGGCGCCGCTCACCGCCGGGTCGGGGGGCTGGGGCGCGCTCCACGCCGGGCCGCTCACCGCCACGCGCAGCGCGGCGGGCGGCCGCGGCGCCGGGGCCCGCGCCGAGCAGGCTGCCGACAGCAGGAGGAGTCCCGCCAGGGCCGCCCGCCCCCGCGTCATGAGGTGCTCGCGCTCCCTGCCGCCTCGTCCGCCGCCAGGACGTCCAGGGTGTCCAGCAGATCCGACAGCACAATCTCGTCGGTGGCCGGCCCCATGAGGGTCAGGCGCAGGTAGCGGCGCCCGGCCACCTCGGTGGAGGAGATGTGGTGCCGGCCCGAGCGCAGCAGCCCCTCCCGCAGGCGGATCTGCAGGTCGTCACTCCCCTGCCGCCGGAAGCAGACGATGTTGGCCTGGGGCGTGAACGGGGCCTCGTACTCCGGGCGCGCCGCGATGAGGGCGTGGAAGCGCCGCGCCGCCGCGTAGCGCTCTTCCACGTAGCGGGCCACCCCCTCCTCCCCGCGCACCATGAGGTTCAGGAGCAGCTTGAGCCCCAGGGGCGCCTTGGTGCACTCCACCGTGCGGGTGATGAGATCGACCCCGCCGCCGGCATCGCCGTAGAAGATGTAGCTGGCCTCCTGCTGGAATGCCGCCTCCAGGGTGGCCCCGTCGCGAACCAGCACCGCCGCGCACAGACCGGAGGTGCGCAGCATCTTGTGGGCGTCCCAGACCAGCGAGCTGGCCCCCTCCACCCCCGCCATGCGGTGACGCTCGCGGCGCGAGAGCAGGGCCGACGCGCCGTGGGCCCCATCCACGTGCAGCCACACACCGGCCTCGCGGCAGCAGGCGGCGATCTCGGCCAGCGGGTCGTACAGGCCGGTGCCGGTGGCGCAGGCACTGGCCACCAGCGCCATGACCGTGCGCCCGGCATCGCGCTGGCGCCGCACGGCCGCGGGGATCCGGTCGGGCCGGATCACCTCCCTGCCGTCCACCTCCAGCGTCTGCACCGCGTCGGCCCCCAGGCCCAGGATCCCCGCCGCCCGGCCGATGGAGTAGTGGGCCGACGGCGGCGCCAGCAGCACCAGCCCGGGCGGCACGCCCCGCCGCCAGGCGCCGGGAGCCGCGGCCGCCCGCGCGGCCAGGAGCGCCGTCAGGTTGGCCAGGGAGCCGCCGTGGGTGAGGACGCCGCCGCCGTGTGGGTGGCCGGTGGGATCGCCGGGCCGCCGCCCGGCGGGCCAGCCCACCCGCTCCAGCATCCAGTCCAGGATGGCCAGCTCCACCACCGTGGCCGCCGGCCCCATCTCGTAGATGGCCATGCCGTTGTTGGTGACGCCGTGGATGAGATCCGCCAGGGCGGCGGGCCAGTCGGGGACCGCCACCTGGTGGGCGGCGTAGGCCGGATGGTGCATGGCGGTGGAGGCGTCCAGGTAGCGCTCCAGGAACCCCAGCAGCGCATCCTCCCCCGGACCGGCCAGCACCCCGGGCAGGCCCAGATGCGCGGCGAGCTGGGCGGGGGGCGGGATGCGCACCACCGGGCCGCGGCCCGCGCGCGCCGCGCGCACGTGGCGTGCGAGGGCCTCCAGCACGGCGCGCCCGTGACGCTCCAGATCCTCGGTGGCCCAGTCAGCGCCCATGGAGTTCCTCCATGGTAGTCCATGACCGGGCGGCAGCAGGGCGCGGCTGGAGTGCGCTAGACTGGACGCCCCGAAGCCGCGGAGAGGTGCTGGAGTGGCTGAACAGGAGCGCCTGCTAAGCGCTTGGACGGGTAAAACTGTCCCGAGGGTTCGAATCCCTCCCTCTCCGCCAGTTGACGCCCCGCCGGGAATTTCTTAACATGGCCGGCTCCGCTGGGGAGTCGTCCAATGGTAGGACATGCGGCTCTGGACCGTAGAATCGGGGTTCGAATCCCTGCTCCCCAGCCACCCCGCTACTGACTCCCCTCAGCTCTCGGCGGCCTCCAGCTCCACCACGTAGTCCCGGATCCGCTGGCGCTCCGGCGCGCCCGGCGGCGCCAGCTCCAGGTAGCGGCGGAACGCGCCCAGCGCCGAGGCCCGGTCCCCCTCCCGGTAGCGGATCAGCCCGATGGCCCGCCAGGGATCGGCGTAGTCCGGGTCCAGGCGCGCCGCCTCCTCGTACGCCGCCAGGGCAGCGGCCAGGTCCGCGGCGGGGTCCTTCGCCCCCTCGGCCCGCAGCCGGTGGACCTCACCCAGCAGGTGGTGGGCCACGGCGTCGTTGGGGGTGACGGCCAGGACCTTGCGCAGGTCGGCCTCGGCATGGCCCAGCCGCCCGGCTTCCATGTTGAGCCGGGCATTGTCGCGCACCAGGACCCGCAGGCGGGCGCGGAACTCGGGGGTGTCGGTGATCCGCTCCCCGCCGGGAGACCCGGCGTAGGGGCCGGCCAGCATCTCCTGGAAGTTGGCGATGCGCTGGCGGTTGTTGGGGTGGCTGCCGAAGAAGAAGGTCTCCAGCTTGCGGGGATCACCGTGGTCCTCCAGGAACAGCTCGAACACCTTGGGCGCCTCCCGCAGGTCGTAGCGCGCCCCGTCCAGGAGCGCCAGGGCGCCGGCGTCCGCCTCACGCTCCAGGTCGCGGCCGAAGCCATTGACCGCCGCCAGGAAGCCCAGCGTCAGCCCCAGCTGGAGCATGATGTTTCCCACCTGGTTGATGAGGTAGGCGTCGACCCAGTCCCCCTTCTCCGCCTGCTTGCCGGCCACGCCCGCCAGCACGATGCTCCCGGCGATGCCGGCGATGGTCAGGCCAACGGCCTTGCGCCGGGCGGAGCGGGTGTACTCCAGCAGGTGGCGCTCCTGCACGTGGGTGATCTCGTGGCCCAGCACCGTGGCCAGCTGGGCCTCGTTTCCCACCCGGGCCAGGAGTCCCGTGTGCACGTAGATGCCGCCGGTGGGGTAGGCAAAGGCGTTGAGGGAGGGGTCGGCCAGGACGTGGATCCGGATGCGCACACCGTCCACCGACGCCAGTCCGGCCGGGGTCAGGCGCCCGGCCACGTCGTTGAGGTACCCCTCCAGCAGCGGGTCGGCGTAGAGCTTGCCGCTGTCCCTGAGCTTGCGCTCCTCTTCCCCTGCCTTGCGCCAGAGCCTGGCCTCGTCCCGGGCCGGGGTGAAGCTCTCCTGCTCCCCACGGGCCGCGGCTCCCAGGGGCGGGACGCGGGTGGGACCGGCGCACCCGGCCAGGAGCAGCCCCACCAGCACGCTGCTGACCAGGCGCTGGAGCGGGGAGCGGGAGGGCTCAGGCGTCATGGCGCAGGGGGCGCGACCCCGGGATCAGGGGGCGGCGGCGGGGGCATCGGCCTCGCATTCCGCCACCAGCGGTCCGCTCCCGGGCCCCACGTACACCGCGGCGGGGCGGATGCCGTGAAAGTTGATCTGCCGGCGGCGCACCTGGTCCGAGAGAGTGTCGGCCAGGTACCCCTCCTCGGTGATCTCCCCCGCCATGCAGGCCTGGTAGTGGAAGCGGCAGAAACCCTGGGCGTGCACACCGTGGGCGCACCGGCTGGTGCCGTCGTAGCTGGAGATGAAGCGGCAGCGCGTGGGATCGCTCATGGGACGGATGCTACCAGCGGGCCGCGGCGGGGGTCAATCGGCGCCCGGGTCACTTCTTCCGGATGTGCTTGCGCCGGCGCTGCTGGTAGTGGCGGCTGCACAGGGCCTTGGCCCGGGCGGGGCTGCCGCAGCCACGGGCGGTGCAGGTCAGTGGGTTCTTGCGCGGGCGGCCGACCTTGCCCCCCTTGCCGGTCGTGCCGGCACGCCGGGCGATGCGGCCGACCCGGCGCTCCAGGTCCCTGAGCTTCTCCTCCACGCGGCGCAACTGGCGCTGGGTGGGCAGGGACTGTTTCAGCCCCCGAATGGTCTCGCCCACCAGGCTGTGGACGAGCGACTCCATGACACTGCCGACATTGCGCTTGGGCATGGCCGATTCCTTCCGGTTTCTGTTTTTACAGGCACGGAACAGGCCCGTTCCAGACAGGTGAGATCCAGAAACGGACATCAATTGACGGCGGGACGCTAACACACCCTCGGGGGCGGGACAAATCGCGGGACGCGCCGGCGGGGCCGGCGCCGGCGGCCTCAGGCGTCCAGCGGGCGGTAGCGCAGCGCCTCGACCCGGAGGTAGAAGATCCGGTCCTTGGCGCGGTTCCTGTACTCCTCGATGAGCTTCTTCACCGCCGTGGCCTCCTGGTCGGCTCCCATGGACAGGACCTCGTCCATCTTGCGGTCGGCCTCGCGCAGGTTGCCGGCGGCCAGCAGTTGCAATCCCCAGTTGTACCAGCTATTGGTGATAGCTCGATCGTACGATCCGGCCGGCGTCTTTTCCTGCAGGCGGTAGAATTTTCGCAACGCCGTCTCGAAGTCCTTCTCCTGGAACGCCGCCACGGCGCTGGCGTTCTCCGCCTCCATGCGCTGCCGCTCCTGGAGGCGGCGCTCCACCTTGGCCTGCCAGGAGGCGATGTCGGGGTTGACCGGATCAAGGAGGACGGCCTGCCGGAAGGCGGCGGCGGACTCCTCGAAGCGGCCGGCCTCGTACAGGTCCTGGCCGCTCTCGAACAGCGACAGGGCCGCCTTGGGGTCGGGCTTGGGCGCCGCCGCCCTGGGGGACGGCTGGGCCGGCCTGGGGGCCGGCGAGGGGGCAGCGGGCGCGGAGGCCGCCGGCGCGGGGGCCTCCTCCTGGGGGATGGCCGGCGCGGGGCGGCTCACCTCCAGGGGGCGCGGCGTGGCGGCCAGGCCGGGGATCCAGTCCAGGTACCAGGCGGCACCACCCACGGCCACCACCAGCAGCAGCCCGGCGGCCAGCGCCGGCATGCGCCGCCGCGACCTGCGCGGCGCGGCCGGTGGCAGGATCAGATCACGCTCCACCGGCGGCGGCTCCGGCGCGGAGGTCCTTCGCCCCTCGCCGGATTCCTCCTGGAGCTGGATGGAGGCCTCCCCGGAGGCTGCCGAGGTGCGGCGCTCGGCCGGCGCCCCGGGGCGGTCCGGGGCGGGCGCCTCCGGCCGGGCGTCCGGCGCCGCGTCCTCTCCCTCCACACCTGCGAAGGGGGACTCGGCGCCCGGGGCGCTCTGGGCGAAGCGGTGCCCCTGGGCTTGGGGCTCACTCACCAGCTGGATCGGCTCGGGCATCTCGCCCACCACAGCGTCAGACTCCTCGCCGGAGTCCGGCTCCGTCTCCATGCCCGGGGTCTCGCCGGCCTCCATGGCCGGGCCGGCCGGCTCCTCGCCCTCCAGCGGCAGCATCTCCAGCTCGATCTCCGGGACGGTCTCCTCGCCGCTCACGGCGGGGCTGGAGGGGAGGCCGTGGCCGGCCGGGGCCGGAGGTTCCTCGGTGATGTCCATCTCCAGGTTCAGGCTCTCCTCGGGCAGGAAACGATCCGGCGCGTCGGAGCCGGGACGGCCGCTGGCCGGCAGCGAGCCTTCGTCGGCGGGCGTCACGTCACCACCCGCCTTGCGCCGCGCCCGCTCGCGGATCCCGTCCATGAGGCGGCGCGCCACCGGGTGATCCCGGTCCAGGCTGAGGACCTGCTTGAGCTGCGGGATGGCGGCGCGGAGATCCCCCTCCTGCAGGCTGCGCCGGGCGCTGGCCATGGCGTGCTGGATCTCGGGCTCCACGGTGCGGGCGCGCTCGGCCCGGTCCAGGAGCTTGCGCAGCGCGGCGGAGAGAGCCGGGCCCGCCGCCTGCAGCTGCTCCCGGCAGATCTGCGCCGCGGCGTCGAACCGGCGCTGCTCGAGATGCTGCTCGATCTCCGCCAGGACCGGGCTGGCCGCCCCCTCGTCGCCGCCGGGTTCCGGGGCCAGCATGGAGACCTTCTTGAGCCCTTCACGGGCACGCGGGTTGTCCGGGTCCACGTCCAGGACCCGCGTCCATGCCGCGGCGGCCGCCTCGTAGTCGCCGTCCATGTACGACCGGGCCGCCTCCTCCAGGAGGCGGCGGGTCACCGCGGCCGGAGAATTCTCGCTGGAATCGCTGTTCGCCATGATCGCGCCTCATCCCCAGACAAGGGGACGCCATCGAATCTAGGTCCGGGGCGGACCCATTTCAAACGGCAGCGTCAGGCGGGGCGGGCAGGGGCGAGAAAGCGGTCCCGGCAGGCGGCGGAGCAGAAGTAGTGGATGGCGCCTGCCGCCTCCAGGCGCAGGGCGCGCTCCTCCGGCAGGAAGGTCTGGCAGACCCGGTCGCGGACCATGCGCCCCACGGCCCGGGCCGGCTGGTGCGCCCGCGCCCCCCGGCCCAGGCGCTTGAGCAGCCAGAACACTCCCAGGATCAGGAGGAGCCAGACCAGCAGCCGCTGCATCAGCCCGGTCCTCCGGCGCCGGCGGCGGCGTCCAGCCGGTCCGCCTCCCGGCGCAGCTCGGGCAGGGCCGAAAGGTTGGGATTCAGCTCCTCCAGCCGCCGCAGCGCGCGGCGGGCGGCCACAGGGTCCCCGGTGTAGAGCAGGTGCAGCGCCAGCAGGTACTGGGGCTCCCAGCGGTCGGGGGCGTCCTGGATCAGCCCCTCGATGAGGGTGCGTGCCTCGCCGTCCCCCTGGCCGGTCCCCTCCAGGATCATGGCCCGGCCCAGGCGCGCCTGGAAGTTGCCGGGATCGGACTTCTCGGCCCTCTGGAGGTAGTCCAGCGCCTGGTCCATCATCCCCGCCTGCATGTAGATGTCCGCCAGCTCCAGCAAGGCGGCCAGATCCGACGGGTCCTTGTCCAGGTGCTCCTTGAGGTGGGTGAGGCGGGCCATCATGTCGTTGTGGGGGTCCTCGCCGGCCTCGCCGGCATCCCGGCTCCCTGCGGCGGGCGCGCCCCCGGCCGAGCCCATGGCCGGTGGCGGCGGCGCGGGGATGCGGTGCACCCGCGACTCGGCGGTCAGGGCGTACGCCAGCACGAACCCGGCGATGAAGCCGAAGGCCAGCCCTCCTCCCAGCCACGTGGTCTGCTCGCGCGTCAAGAGTCTCTCCCCCGCTGCGAGTCTATGCGGCGCGCCGGACGCAAGTCAAGCAAGCCAAGCGACTTGACCGGATCCGGCAGCGGACCTACGTTGACCGCCGAGGCCACGAAACAAGAAGGAGTCCCGGTGCAGGTGCAGCCCACTGGCATCCAGCCGGCGCCGGCACCGGCGCCGTCCGCCCGCGCGCTGGCGACCGCGCGGCCTCTCCGCTCCCCCCTCCCCCGCTCGGCAGCAGCTGGCGCGGTCCTGGTGGGTCTGCTGGCCCTGTTGGCCATCCTGGCCGACCACCTGACGCCTTACAGCTACGACGAGATCGCCACGGCGCGCTGGCAGGTGCCGCCTGTGCCACCCTCGGCGGCCCACTGGCTCGGCACCGACGCCCTGGGGCGCGACCTGCTCACCCGCCTGCTCCACGGCGCGCGCATCTCCCTGGTCGTGGGCATGGGCGGTGAGGCGCTGGCCGTGGTCCTGGGAGTGGCCGCCGGTGGCCTTGCCGGGTGGCGCGGCGGCTGGGTGGAGGTGGTGGTCATGCGCGGGGTCGAGCTGGTCCTGGCCTTCCCCATGCCCCTCATGGTGCTGGCGGTGGCGGCAGCGGTCCCCGACCCGCGCATTCTGCCGGTGCTGGGCGCGCTCCCCATGCCCGAGGTGGCCCTCCTGTGCGTGGTCCTGGGCGGCGTGGGCTGGGCCCCCATCGCCCGGGTGGTGCGCGGGCAGCTCCTGTCGGTGCGCCGCGCGCCCGCCCTGGAGGCAGCCCGGGCCGTGGGCGCCGGCGAGACGCGGCTGCTTCTCAGGCACCTGCTCCCCTCCTGTCTGTCCCCCCTGCTGGTGGCTGCCACCGTGGGAGTCGCGGGCAACGTGCTGGCCGAGGCCTGGCTCTCCTTCCTGGGCCTGGGGATCCGCCCTCCCCTGCCTTCCTGGGGCGCCATGGTGCTGGAGGGACAGGCCCAGCTCACCCTCAACCCGAGACTCTGCATCCTGCCCGGGCTTGCCATCTGCCTTGCCGTGCTGGCCTTCAACCTTCTCGGCGACGGGCTGCGTGACCGGTTCGACCCACGCCTCCCCGGCCGCCCGCTCGCCACGGAGCACGCACCATGAGACGACCTCCCCTGGCCCTGCTCCTCTTGCTCCTTCTTCTCCAGGGCCTGGCAGCGGGCTGTGCCGGAGACCGGGCCGCCGAGGAGCAGGTGCTTCGCTACCGGCTGCGCGAGGACCCGCCCACCCTGGACCCAGCCCTGGCCACGGACCAGGTGAGCTCGGCGGTGATCCGCCGGATCCACGCCGGCCTGGTGGACTTCGATCCCCACACCCTGGAGGTCGTGCCCCGGCTGGCGGAGCGCTGGGAGATCAGCGAGGACGGGACGGTCTACACCTTCCACATCCGCGAGCGGGTCCGTTTCCACAATGGACGCGCCGTGACCGCCGCTGATGCGGCCTGGTCCCTGCGCCGGGTCCTGGACCCCCGCACCCGCTCCCACCAGGGCTGGGTCATCGGTCCGGTGAAGGGGGCGGCCGCCTTCGCGGCCGGGGAAGCCGACGATGTGGAGGGGATCGAAGAGGTCTCGCCGCGGATCCTGCGCCTCACGCTGGAGCGGCCCTACGCCCCCCTGCTCGGCCAGCTGGCCATGGAGAACGCCGCCATTCTCCCACGAGAGGTGTACGAGGACGCCTCCCCCAGCCCGGCCTACCTGCGCCGCCCGGTGGGTGCCGGCCCGTTCATGCTGTCCCAGTGGGTGCAGTCCAACTACCTGACGCTGGAAGCGTTCGACCGCTACTACGAGGGCCGTCCCCGGCTGGACCGGGTGGTGTTCCGGTTCATCGAGAACCTCTCCACCTCCCTGGAGGAGTACCGGGCCGGGGGGCTGGACTTCCTGGATGAGGTGGTGAGCGGGCAGCGGGAGGCGCTCGCCCGCGAGCTGGGCGACCAGGTGCGCCGGTGGCCCCAGCTGGCCGTCTACTTCTTTGGCTTCAACCACCAGCTCCCTCCCTTCAAGGGGAACAGGGCGCTGCGCCAGGCCTTCAACTACGCCGTGGACAAGGAGTACCTCTGCCGGGTGCTGCAGGAGGGGAAGGACCTGCCCCAGACCGGCATTTTGCCGCCGGGAATCCCCGGCTACAACCCGGCCCTGAAGGGCTACCCCTACGACCCGGAGAGGGCCCGGCAGCTGCTGGTCGAGGCCGGCTACCCGGACGGCAAGGGACTTCCCGAGATCCCTCTCATCTACAACACCAACGAGAACCACCAGCGGATTGCCACCCAGGTGCAGAGCGATCTGGCCCGGGTGGGGGTGCGCATCGTGCTGCGCAACCTGGACTGGGCGTCCTACCTCAACGCCGTGGAAGGTGAGGCCGGCGGTCCTGGCGAGGTTCCCTTCTTCCGCATGGGGTGGTTCGCCGACTACCCCGACCCGGACAACTTCCTCTCGATCCTGCTTCACTCCCGCAACTGGGGTCCGGCGGGAAACGCCAGCCGGTACTCCAACCCCGTCTTCGATGGGCTGGTGGATGAGGCGCAGACCCTGAGCCGGATGGAGGACCGGATCCCCCTGTACCGGCGGGCCGAGCAGATCGCCGTGGAGGACGCCGTCTGGCTCTTCCTCTATTACTACCAGGACGAGGCGGTGGTGAAGCCGTCCGTCCAGGAGCTCTACCTGCCGGCCACCGGCGACCACATGGCCAGGCTGGAGCGGGTCTTCCTGGCGCCCCGGTGATCGGCTACGCCGGACGCCGCCTGCTGCTGCTGCTCCCGGTCCTGTGGATGGCCGCCACCGTGGTGTGGGCGGCCCTCTTCCTGGTCCCCGGTGATCCGGTGCGCCTGCTGGCCGGGAAGACCGCCGACCCGGAGGTGGTGGCACGCATCCGGGCCGACTGGGGGCTGCACGAGCCACCCATGGTGCAGTACGGCCGGTTCCTCTGGCGACTGGTCCACCTGGACCTGGGCCACTCCTACGTTCAGCGCCGGCCGGTGGCCGAGATCCTGGGCGATCATCTCGTGCCGACGCTGGTCCTGGCGGCCTCGGCGGTGGCGCTGAGCCTGCTGCTCAGCCTGACCCTGGGCGCCCTGGCGGCGGCGCGGCGCGGCACCTGGCTGGACCGGGCGGTGCAGGGATTCGCCCTGCTGAGCCTGTCCACCCCGGTCTTCTGGCTCGGCCTCATGCTCATGCTGGCGTTCGCGTCGAGCCGCGGACTGGGGTGGCTGCCGGTGTCCGGGTACGGGGAGGCGGGCGGAGGCGGCTCCGGACTGGGGCTGCCCGACTTCTCCCACCTGCTGCTGCCGGCCCTGAGCCTGGCCCTCATGTCCGCAGGTGCTCTGACCCGCATGACCCGGGCCTCCCTACTGGATGTGCTGGGCCAGGACTACGTCCGCGCCGCCACGGCCCGGGGCCTGCCGCCGGTGCGGGTCCTGGGCCGGCACGCGCTTCGCAACGCCCTGGTGCCGGTGGTCACCCTGGCCGGGCTGGACCTGGCGGCCCTGGTGGGCGGCGCCATCGTCACCGAGTCGGTCTTCGCCTGGCCCGGCCTGGGCCGCACCATGGTCCACGCCATACACCTGCGCGATCTGCCCGTGGTGGAGGGAGGCGTCCTGGTCATGACCGCCGGCTTCGTCCTGGTCACGCTCCTGGTGGACGTGGGGTACGGCTGGATCGACCCCCGCACGCGGGATGCCTGAGGGCAGGTGGGCCGCGTGATAGACTCAGCGGCGTGATCCTGCCACCATGACGGCCATGGGCGACTCACTTCTGGGCACTCCGCGCCGCCAACTGGCCCTCCTGCTCCAGCAACAGGGGCAGCCTGCCTACCGGGGCGAGCAGGTCTTCCGCTGGCTGCACGGCCGGCGGGCGGGGACGTTCGCGGACATGACCGATCTGCCGGTCGATCTGCGCCGCACACTGGCCGCTCGCCACGACCTGGCCCGGCCCCGCCCCGCCGGGAGGCGGGAGTCCGCCGACGGCTCCTGCAAGTGGATCCTGGAGCTGGCCGACGGGCGCAGGATCGAGTCGGTCTTCATCCCCGACGGCGAGCGCATCACCTTCTGCCTGTCCTCCCAGGTGGGCTGCGCCTTCGGCTGCACCTTCTGCGCCACCGCCACCATGGGTCTGGTGCGCAACCTGACCGCAGCCGAGATCGTGGGTCAGGCGCTGGTGCTTGCCGACGCCCACCCCATGGCGCCGGGCCGCCCCTTCAACGTGGTCTTCATGGGGATGGGCGAGCCCATGGACAACCTGGACGCGGTGCTGGCTTCCTTCGAGATCCTCACCGACCCGGCAGGCTTCGGCCTGTCGTGGCGGCGGGTGACCATCTCCACCGTGGGCCATGTCCCGGGCATCCAGCGCCTGGCCGGCCTCCAGCACCGGCCGCGCGTGGCCGTCTCCCTCAACGCCACCGAGGACCGGGCCCGGGCGCGGCTCATGCCGGTGAACCGCAAGTGGCCGCTGGCGGCCCTGCGTGAGGCCCTGGCCCGGTTCCCGGTGCGTCCCGGCGAGCGCGTCACCTTCGAGTATGTTGTGCTCTCCGGCGAGAACGACACTCCCGCCGACGCCCGGCGGCTGGCCGCCCTCACCCAGGGCCTGCCGGTGCGCGTGAACCTGATTCCCTGGAACCCCCACCCCGGCCTGCCCCATGCCCGTCCCGAGGCGAGCCGGGTGGAGCGGATGCGCGATGCCCTGCTGCAGGCGGGCGTGGACGTGAGCATCCGCTACTCCAAGGGTTGCGACGTGGCAGCGGCCTGCGGCCAGCTGGTCACCACCGCGCCTGAACTGGAACGGAGACCCCCTGCATGAGCCACCGTGCCCTTCCCCTCGCCGTCCTGCTGGCGCTGAGCCTGCCGGCCGTCCCGCCCGCCGCGCCGCCGGAGCTGCAGCAGCGGATCTACGACGCCCGCGACCGGGTCATGCCCGCCCTGGTGCACATCGAGCCGATCCTCGAGGTGTTCCGCATGGGCGAGAAGGGGCGGATGGCCGTCACCGGATCAGGGGTCATCTTCTCCCCCGACGGCTTCGTGCTCACCAACAACCACGTGGTGGAGAACGCCACCCGGGTCACCTGCACCCTGTCGGA
>JBFGDW010000081.1:0-11913 GCA_041580435.1 Candidatus Polarisedimenticolia bacterium
CACCTCTCCCGCCTCGGGGTGCTTCACCCGCGGCTCCTGCTCCCGCCGCCCCTCCCGCTCCTCCCGGCGGGCCGTGGCCCGGGTCTCGGTCTCGAACTGCAGGTCGCTGGCGCGGATGTCCATGCGGCCGACGATGTGAATCTCGGTCTGGTAGCGCTGCTCCAGCCGGAGGATCTCGTCCCGCTTCCGGTTCAGGAGGTAGTGGGCCACGCCGTGGGGAAGCAGGACCTTGATCCGGGCCAGGTCGCCCCGGGCGGCCCGGGTGTGGATCCGCCGTAGCAAGGCCAGGGCCGCCGACTCCACCGTCTTGACCACTCCCGTCCCCTCGCACTCCAGGCAGGTCTCGTAGGTCGCCGACGCCGTGGTGGGCCGCATCCGCTGCCGGGACATCTCCAGCAACCCCAGCTTGCTGATGCGGGTCATATCGTGGCGGGCCTTGTCCAGGCGCATGGCCTCCTTGAGGCGCTTCTCCACCTCCCGGATGTAGCTCCGGGTGCGCAGGTCGATGAAGTCGATGACCACGAGCCCGCCGATGTCCCTCAGGCGCAGCTGCCGGGCGATCTCACTGGCCGCCTCCAGGTTGGTCTTGTAGGCCGTCTCCTCGATGTTGGCCTCCCGGGTCTTTCCCGAGTTGACGTCGATGGAGGTGAGGGCCTCGGTCTCATCGATGACGATGGCGCCGCCCGACTTGAGGGGGACTCGCCGCTTGTAGATGTTCTCGATCTGATCTTCCAGGTTGTACTGGCTGAACAGGGGCTGGTCGCCGTCGTAGTACGTCAGCAGCTTCTGCTTGCTGGGCATGATGCTCTTGAAGTACTTGAGGGCGCGCTTGTAGGTCTCCTCGTTGTCGATGAAGACCTCATCGATGTCCGGCGTGAACAGGTCCCGGATGGCCCGCAGGACCAGGTCCCGCTCCTGGTAGATCAGGGCCGGCGCCTTGGCCTTGGCCGAGACCTTCTCGATCTGCTGCCACAGGCGCGTGAGGTAGCGCATGTCCCGGGTGAGCTCGGCCTTGGTCTGGTCCAGGCCCGCGGTCCGGACGATGACCCCCAGCCCCTCGGGCGGATCCAGGCCCCGGAGGATCTTCTTGAGCCGATCCCGGCCGGCATCGTCCTCGATCTTGCGGGAGATCCCCGCCGAGTCGCTGCCGGGCAGCAGCACCAGGAACCGGCCGGGGAGCGAGAAGAAGTTGGAGAGGGTCGGCGGCTTCGTGCCCAGCTGCTCACGGATCACCTGCACGAGCAGTTCCTGGCCCGGCTGCAGGAGGTCCTGGATCCGGGCCCGCCCGCCCCCGCGGCCGCGCCGGTCCCCCTTCTTTTCCTTCCCCTTTTCCTTCCCCCCGTTCTTCTCCTTTCCGCGCGTGCGCGCCGGCAGGAGCTTGAAGTTGATCTCGTCTAAGGGGAGGAAACCCGCCCGGCCGCCGCCGAACTTGACGAAGGCGGCCTGCAGGGCGCTGTTGACGCTCTCCACCACTCCCTTATAGATGTTGCCTTTGAGCTTCTCCCGGCTCCCGGTCTCGATCTCGATCCACTCCAGGATGCCGCCGCTGACGATGGCCACGCGGCTTTCCTCGGCCTGGGTGACATTGATAAGCATTTTTTTCTTGGACATGGACGGACGATAGCATGGGGGCTGTCGCAAGTAAATCGAAACAGCTAGAATAGGCAGGTTCTGCTCCAGGAGCCCGGATGCTCACCACCTCTGATTTTCGCAAGGGACTGCGCGTCCTGCTGGACGGCGAGCCCTACACCCTGCTGGACGTCCAGGTCCAGATGCCATCGGCCCGGGGCGCCAACACCCTGGTCAAGATCAAGGCGCGCAACGTCCTCACCGGCCAGATGACGGACCGGACCTTCAAGGCGGGCGAGAAGTTCGAGGAGCCCGACCTGGCCTTCCGCAGCGCCCGCATGCTCTACCGGGACGGGCGGGAGTTCCACTTCATGGACGAGGCCTCCTACGAGCAGTTCTCCCTCACCGAGGAGGATCTGGGCCCCCAGGCGGTCTGGCTCTCCGAGGAGCTGGAGGTCCGGGCCATCCAGTTCAACGGCCGGGTGGTGGGGATCGAGCTGCCCCAGTTCGTCACCTGCCGGGTGGAGTCGGTGGAGGCGGGTTCACGGGGGGACACGGCGGCGGGGAAGGTGCTCAAGAACGCCGTCCTGGCCAACGGCGTCACCGCCCGGGTGCCCCTCTACATCACCGCCGGCGAGGTGATCCGGGTGGACACGGGCACCGGGGAGTTCGTGGAGCGGGCCTCTCGCTAGGCCCCGGCCGGCGCTGCCTCGCGGATGGCGACCCGGCGGATGACCACCGGCTGGCGGGGAGCCTCGTCCCGGACCGGGACCTTGCCGATGGCCTGCACCGTCTCCATCCCCTCCACCACCTCCCCGAAGACGGTGTAGAGGCCGTCCCATTCGGTCACACGGTCGAGGCAGATGAACCACTGGCTGCCGGCGGAGTTGGGATCGTCGGCCCGGCGGGCCATGGAGAGGGTGCCCAGCCGGTGGGGCCGCTCGCTGAACTCGCCCCGGATGGTGTAGCCGGGCCCGCCGCGCCCGGAGCCCGTGGGATCGCCGGCCTGGAACATCTTCCCCGGCAGGATCCGGTGCACGACCGTCCCGTCGTAGAACCCCGATCGGGCCAGGTTCACGAAGTTGCGCACGTGGCCCGGTGCCACCTCGGGGAAGAAGCCCAGGACGAACGTCCCCAGGTCGGTCTCCACCACCGCCTGGTAGGCCGCATCCTCCCGGTAGGCCGGCAGGACCTTCAGGGCCACCGTGTTGGAGCGAAAGGCGGGGTAGACCACGGTGAGCAGGTAGCTCCCTGGCTCGGCCAGCCCGGGGAAGATCTCCGTGGCGTCAAGCTCCACGCGGACCCGCTCGCCGGGCCCGATGCGCCCCGGCGCCGGGCCGGACCCCGGGCGCGCCGGGAGGCGCGTCCCGTCCGCCGCCACCAGCTCGAGCCGGCTGCCGTCGGCGAGCCCGGCGCCCGCCTCCACCGGAGCATCGCCGGCGTTGAAGACGGCCAGGGTCAGAGGGATGGGAGAACCGGCGGTGTAGAACCGCTCCGGCTCCGACAGGCTGACGGTGGCCTGGGCCTCGTCCAGGGGCACCGGCGGCGCGCATCCCAGGGCGGCCAGGAGCAGGACCGCCACCGCCGCCCGGCCCCTCACCGGGCGCCGTCCGCCCGCCGCCCCTTGGAGTCGGAGATCCGCCGGCCCAGATCGTCGCCCCGCCCCATCCCGGGGCCCGCCTCGGGGGCGCCGCCGTCCATCATGGCGGTGAAGCGGCGGAACAGGTGATCGGCGTCGTGGGGGCCCGGCGCCGATTCGGGGTGGTACTGGACCGCGAACAGGGGAAGCTCCCGGTGCCGGAACCCCTCGCAGGTGCCGTCGTTGAGGTTCACGTGGGTCGTCTCCACCGCGGGGGGCAGGCTCTCCGGGTCCACGGCGTATCCGTGGTTCTGGGCCGTGATGGCGATGCGCCCTGTGCTTCTTTCCTGCACCGGGTGGTTCCCTCCCCGGTGCCCGAACTTGAGCTTGAAGGTGGAGCCCCCCAGGGCGAGCCCAAGGATCTGGTGCCCCAGGCAGATGCCGAACAGCGGCACCCGCCCCACCAGATCCCGCACCGCGGCCACCGCCTCGGTGGCCGCCTCGGGATCGCCGGGGCCATTGGACAGGAAGACACCGTCCGGTTTCAGCGCCAGCGCCTCGGCGGCGGGCAGCCCTGCCGGCACCACCGTCACGTCACACCCGGCCTCGGCCAGGCAGCGCAGGATGTTGCGCTTGATCCCGAAATCGTAGGCCACCACCCGGTAGCGGCGGGCAGTTCCCGACTCCGCCTCGCTGGTCCCCACCAGCCAGACCGGGTCCCGGGCCTCGCTCCACCGGTATGGCTCCGGGCATGTGACCTGTCCCACCAGGTCCTGGTCCCGCAGGCGTGGCGCTTCCCGCGCCAGGCGCACCGCCTCGTCGGCGGTGATGGCGCCGCTGGCCAGGACGCCGCGCATGGCCCCCTGGGTGCGGATGTGCCGCGTCAGCGCCCGGGTGTCCACCTCCGAGATGGCCGGGATCCGGTTCTCCTTCAGGTACTGGGGCAGGTCCTTGCGCGCCCGCCAGCTGGAGTGGATGGTGGAGAACTCCCGGACGCAGAACCCCTCCACGTGGGGCTGCCCCGACTCCACGTCCTCCTCGTTGACACCGTAGTTGCCGATGAGCGGGTAGGTCATGACCACGATCTGCCCGCGGTAGGACGGGTCGGTGAGCACCTCCTGGTAGCCGGTCATGGAGGTGTTGAACACCACCTCCCCGGCGCGCCGTCCCGGCGCGCCGAACGAGCGGCCGGCGAACACGCGGCCATCCTCCAGGGCCAGCAGTGCCTCCATGTCAGTCCCCCTCCTCGGGCCGCACCACCCAGCGGCCCCGCTTCTCCGCCACACGTCCCAGCGGACACTGGGCATCATGATAGAAGATCACGCTCCACCCCTCCGCCGCGGCCCGGGCGAGCCAGCGCCCCTTCACCTCCGCCGTGGTCAGGGGCTCCACGTCGAACCCCATGACCCAGGCCGGGGCCAGGTGGTGGGTGGTGGGGATGAGATCGGCGGCGAACAGCAGGGTCCGGTCCCCCGCCTCCACCGTGACCACCTGCATGTGGGGCAGGTGCCCGGCCGCCGGGTGGACCCGGATGCCAGGGGCGATCTCCGCCTCCCCGTCCACCAGGACCATGCGCCCTTCCTCCAGCAGCGGCTCGAAATCCTCCGGCCGGTAGGAGCCCCGGGTGCGGGGGTGGCGGGCCCGTGCGAAGGCCACCTCGCCCCGCTGGCTGTAGTAGGTCGCCCCGGGGAAGGTCGCCACCGGCCGACCCCCCTCCCCCGGCCAGGTGTTTCCCCCGGCGTGGTCCCAGTGCAGGTGGGAGTTGATCACGTCGGTGACCTCCTCGGGCCCGATCCCCCGGGCCGCCAGGGCCGCCGTCAGCCCCCCCTGCCGCTCCACGGCGTGGCGCGTGCGGAAGGCCTCGTCCCCCTTGTCCCCCACGCCGGTGTCCACCAGCACCGTCCTGCCGCCGCGGCGTACCAGCAGGCAGTTGAGGCCCAGCCGGACCCGGTGGTCGGCGTCGGGAGGGAGCGCCTGCCCCCACAGCGCCCTGGGGACCACGCCGAACATGGCGCCGCCGTCCAGGGCGAACGTCCCGTCGGAGAGGATGGCCCACTCCAGGGCTGGCCCGTCCGCCTGCCTCACACCGCGGCCCCGGCGCCCGGCGCCGCCACCTGCCGGCCGATGAGGGGCGCCATCTGCCGCAGCACCCCCATGAGCTCGGCGAACTGGGCCGGCAGCAGGGCCTGCGGGCCGTCGGAGCGCGCACGGGACGGGTCCACATGCACCTCAACCATGATCCCATCGGCCCCCACCGCCAGCCCGGCCCGGGCCAGGGGGAGCACCTTGTCCCGGCGGCCGGTGCCGTGGCTCGGGTCCACGAAGACCGGCAGGTGGGACTGCTCACGGATGGCGGGCACCACCGTCAGGTCCAGGGTGTTGCGGGCGTGGTTGCCGAAGGTCCGCACCCCCCGCTCGCACAGGATGATGTCGTAGTTCCCCTCCGCCGCCAGGTACTCGGCCGCCATGAGCAGCTCGTCCAGGGTGGCCGACAGGCCGCGCTTGAGGAAGACCGGCTTGCCCGAGCGGCCGGCTCGCTTCAGGAGGGAGAAGTTCTGCATGTTGCGCGCACCGATCTGGATGACATCGGCGTAGCGCTCCACCAGCCCCAGGGAGTCCTCGTCAAGCGCCTCGGTGACCACGGGCAAGCCGGTTTCCCGCCGCGCCCGGGCCAGGATCTTGAGCCCTTCCTCCCCGAGCCCCTGGAAGGAATAGGGAGAGGTGCGCGGCTTGAATGCTCCCCCGCGCAGGAGGTGGGCACCGGCCTCCTTCACTGCCAGGGCCGTGTCCATGCACTGGCGCTCGCTCTCCACCGCGCAGGGACCCGCGATGACCGTGAAGCCGGGCGCCCCGATCCGGTGCGCTCCCACGGTGATGCACGAGTCCTCCTGCTTCACCTCCCGGCTTACCAGCTTGTACGGCCGGGTGACCGGGATCGCCTCCAGCACCCCGGGCATCTGGTCGAACTCGGCCGGGTCCAGGGGTCCCGGGTTGCCGGTGATGCCGATGGCGATGCGGTGCTCGCCCGGGATGGGGTTGGCCTTGAACCCCATGGACTCGATGCGCGCCACCACGGCGTCCACCTGCTCCCTGGTCGACTGGTGATCCATGACGATGAGCATGCGCGCGCCTCCGGTGGAGGGCATTGTAGGGAGCGGCGCACCATGGCCGCAAGGCGCCGGCCGGCCCGGTGGAGCGCGGGGGCTGTGCTAAGCTGCGCGGCCGGCTGTCGCGCGCCCCGGAGATCCATGCCCCAGCCCCTCCCCGTCATCCTCTTCGGCCTCGGCGCCATCGGCCGCGCCGTGGGCCGGGCCGCGCTGGCGCGCCACGACCTGCGCGTCGTGGGCGCCGTGGACCGCGATCCGGCCCTGGCGGGGCGCGGCCTGCAGGAGGTCTGCGGCGTCCCCTCGCCGGTGAAGGTGGTGCCCGAACTCGCCGCCGTGCGCCGTGGGCGGCGCCGGCCGGTGGTCATCCACGCCACCGGCTCCCACCTGCCTGGCGTCCTGCCCCAGCTGCGGGCAGCGGTGGCCGCCGGCTGCAGCGTCATCTCGTCGTGCGAGGAGCTCGTTTGGCCGTGGCTGTCCCACGCCGCCGCCGCCCGCCGCCTGGACCGCGCCGCCCGGTCGGCCGGCGTCGCCATCCTGGGAACCGGCATCAACCCCGGCTTCCTGCTGGACCTGCTGCCGGTGGTCCTGTCGGGCGTCTCCCGGGACGTGACCCACGTGCTGGGGGTCCGGGTCGTGGACGCCGCCACCCGCCGCCTCCCCCTGCAACGCAAGGTGGGGGCGGGACTCACCGTGTCCGGCTTCCGGTCCCGGGTGCGGGCGGGCACCCTGGGTCACGTGGGCCTGCCCGAATCGGCCGCCCTCATCGCCGCCGGCCTGGGATGGGAGGGGATCACCCTGCGCAACCGGGTGACGCCCGTCACCGGCGGATCCCGCTCCAAGGGGAAGGGCGGACCGGTCAGGGGGCTGCACCAGGTGGTCACCGCCCGGGTGGGACGGCGGGAGGTGATCCGCCTGGACCTGACCATGGCCCTGGGGGCGAAGAACCCCCACGACCGCATCGTGGTGCGGGGCACGCCGCCGGTGGCGGTGCGGGTGGAGGGCGGCATCGCCGGCGACGAGGCAACCGCCTCGTCCCTGATCAATGGCGCCTTCACGGTCAGCCGGGCAGAGCCCGGCCTGCGTTCGGCCCTGGACGTGGCGCCGCCCCGGGGACGTGCGCGGGCGGACCGGGCCTAGCCCTTCTTGAGGACCGTCTCCTTCAGGGCCTTGGCGATGGCGAACTTGACCACGGTCTTGGCGGGGATCTGGATCGGCTCGCCGGTGAGGGGGTTGCGTCCGACCCGGGCCTTGCGCTGGCTGACGCGGAACTTTCCGAGGCCAGGGAGCGGGACGTCGTCGTGGGCCCTCATGCTCCTCTCAACAACCGCGGTGAACGCCTCCAGAAATCCCTTCGCCTGCCTCTTGTCCACACCAGCTTCCTGGGCCAGGGCTTCAATGAACTGCGTCCGGGTCATGCCTTCCTCCGCTCAGGGGGAATGGGCTCGCCGGGGTTGACGGCCCACCCGCATCCCGCGCGTTTATACCACAGGCGGGCACCCTGCGGAACACGCCGGAGGCGCGTTGACAGGGGCCGGCGGCGAAGGCTAACGTGGACGGCCGGCGTAGGCGCGTAGCTCAGGGGGAGAGCACTACCTTGACACGGTAGGGGTCAGCGGTTCAAATCCGCTCGCGCCTACCATCCGCTCCGGGCCGCCGCCGGGCCTCTCCGTTGACTCAAACGACAGCGGGCAGTACACTTCCGGCTCGCACACGGGGACCGCTGCCGGTGCCCGCCCCCTGGCTCCGGCCCGGGCGGACGGCGGAGGGTCTTTTTTGTTTTCCGGCCCCCCTCGGGACCGGGATGGGCGACCACGGAACCAGGCGAGAACAGGGATGTCCCAGGCCATCACCATCACCCTGCCCGACGGCAGCCGGCGCAGCTACCCCCGTGGGGTCACCACCTGGGAGGTGGCGGCCGACATCGGCCCCCGCCTGGCCAAGGATGCCCTGGCCGGCCTGGTCAACGGGAGGGTCCTGGACGTCTATCGGCCCATCGACGAGGACGCCCACCTCGAGGTGATCACCCCGGATCACCCCGAAGCCCTGCACGTGATCCGCCACACCGCCTCCCATGTCCTGGCCCAGGCGGTGAAGGAGCTGTTCCCCGAGGCCAAGGTGGCCGGAGGCCCCGCCACCGAGGACGGCTTCTACTACGACTTCGACAAGTCCACCCCCTTCACCGAGGAGGACCTGGCCCGGCTGGAGGAGCGCATGGCGGACATCGTCAAGCGCGACCTGGACGTGCGCCGGCGGGAGCTGCCCCGCCAGGAGGCGGTGGCCTTCTTCAACCGTGAGGACGAGCCCTACAAGGTCTACTTCGCCCGGGAGAAGGGGGGAGACGTGGTCTCCACCTACCACCAGGAGGGGTTCACCGACTTCTGCACCGGCCCCCACCTTCCGTCCACGGGCAAGGTGCGCAGCTTCAAGCTCCTCTCCACCGCCGGCGCCTACTGGCTGGGCTCGGAGAAGAACAAGATGCTGCACCGGATCTACGGCACCGCCTACTGGCGCCCGGAGGATCTGGAGGCCCACCTGCACCGCCTGGAGGAGGCCCGGAAGCGGGACCACCGGCGCCTGGGCAAGGACCTGGACCTGTTCTCGGTGCACGAGGAGCTGGGCACCGGGCTCATCTACTGGCACCCCAAGGGGGCCCGGCTGCGCCTGGCGGTGGAGGACTACGCCCGGGAAGTGCACGGCCGCCACGGCTACCAGTTCGTCCACACGCCGCAGATCGCCCGGGATCACCTGTGGAAGACCTCGGGTCACTACGACTACTACCTGGACAACATGTACACCCTGAAGATCGACGAGGACGAGTATGTCCTCAAGCCCATGAACTGCCCCGAGCACATCGCCATCTTCAACACCCGGCGGCGGTCCTACCGGGAGCTGCCCCTGCGCTTCTTCGAGCTGGGCACGGTGCACCGCTACGAGCGCACCGGAACGCTCCACGGGCTGCTCCGGGTCCGGGCCTTCACCCAGGACGACGCCCACATCTTCTGCACGCCGGAGCAGATCGAGGACGAGATCGCGGGGGTGCTGGATCTCACCCAGGAGATCCTGCGGGCCTTCGGCTTCACCGAGTACGAGGTCGAGCTGTCGGTGCGGGATCCCCAGACGCCGGAAAAGTACGCCGGCAGCGACGCCGACTGGCGCCGGGCCGAGGCGGCCCTGGAGAGCGTCCTGGGACGCCAGGGCCTGCCCTGGAAGCGCATGGAGGGTGAGGCGGTCTTCTACGGCCCCAAGATCGACATCAAGCTGGTGGACGCCATCGGCCGCAAGTGGCAGGTCTCCACCGTCCAGTTCGACTTCAACCTGCCAGGCCGCTTCGGCGTGACCTACACCGGCGCCGACGGCGCCGAGCACACCGCGGTCATGGTCCACCGGGCCATCTTCGGCTCGGTGGAGCGGTTCATCGGCACCCTGGTGGAGCACTACGGCGGCGCCTTCCCCCTGTGGCTGGCGCCGGTGCAGGCCGTCTGGATCCCCATCACCGATCGCACCCTGGAGGCCTGCCGCCAGGGAGCCGCCGCCATGCGCAAGGCGGGGCTGCGGGCCGAGGTGGACGAGCGCAGCGAGAAGCTGGGCTACAAGATCCGCGAGGCCCAGATGCAGAAGGTCCCCCTCATGCTGGTGATGGGCGACCGGGAGGCCGAGGCGGGCACCGTGGCGGTGCGCAGCCGCGACGCCGGCGACGTGGGAACGGCCGACCCGGCCGCCCTGACCGCCCGCCTGCGCGAGCTGGTGGCCCACCGGCGCCTGGAGCTGGACCTGGCCGGAGTGGTCTCCGGGCCGCGCACCCCCCAGAAAACTGGCTGACGACCCTTTCAGGAGCTGACCCATGCCCAAGCTGAAGACCCATCGCGGCGCCGCCAAGAGGTTCCGGTCCACCGGCACCGGCAAGCTGCGCCGCCACCACGCCTATGCCAGCCACATCCTGACCAAGAAGTCCCGGAAGCGGAAGCGGAACCTCCGCAAGGGGGCGCTCATCTCGGCCGCCGACCGGCGACGCACGCAGCTCATGCTGCCCTACGCCTGAGCCGGCCCAGCCGGACCTGAGCACGACGAGGAGATCCCATGCCGCGGGTGAAAAGAGGCAACAAGCGACTCCAGTACCGCAAGAAGATTCTCAAGCAGGCCAAGGGCTACTACGGGGCGCGCAGCCGCCTGTACCGCACCGCCGAGCAGGCGGTGGAGAAGGCCGGCGTCCACGCCTACTCCGGGCGCAAGATCCGCAAGCGCGACTTTCGCAGCCTGTGGAACGTGCGCATCAACGCCGCCGCCCGGGAGCAGGGCCTCTCCTACAGCCGGCTCATGAGCGGGCTGGGCAAGGCCGGCGTGGCCCTGAACCGCAAGATGATCGCCTCGCTGGCCGTGGACGACCAGCCGGCCTTCCTGCAGCTGGTGGACACGGCCAAGCGCGCCCTGACCATGTGACATGGAAGCGGAGCTGCGCGGCCTGCGGCAGGCCTTCGACGCCGACCTGGCCGCCGCCGGCGATGCCCCGGCGGTGGAGGCGGTGCGCGTCCGCTACCTGGGCAAGAAGTCAGGACGGCTCACCCACCTCATGAAGGGCCTGGGCCGGCTTCCCGCCGCCCAGCGGCCGGCGGCCGGCCAGCTCCTGAACCGCCTCAAGGCCGATCTGGAGGCGGCCCTGGCCCGGCGGCAGGCCGGCCTGGCGGCGCCGGAGCCCCGGGCCGCCGGCCTGGACGTCACCCTCCCCGGCGCCGCGCCGGCCCTGGGCCAGCTCCACCCCATCACCCTGGTCCGGCGCGAGCTGGAGGAGATCTTCATCTCCCTGGGCTACTCCGTGGAGGACGGCCCGGAGGTGGAGACCGAGTTCTACAACTTCGAGGCCCTCAACATCCCCGGGGACCATCCGGCCCGTGACGAGCAGGACTCGTTCTTCGCCGGGCCGGGCAGGGTGCTGCGCACCCACACCTCGCCGGTGCAGATCCGCACCATGCAGGCGCGCACACCCCCCCTCAAGTTCGTCGCCCCCGGGGTGGTCTACCGTCGCGACGCCATCGATCCCAACCACACTCCCGCCTTCTTCCAGCTGGAGGGGATGGCCGTGGGCGAAGGAGTCTCCCTGGCCGACCTGAAGGGGACCCTCACCGTGTTCTGGAAGCGGCTCCTGGGCGAGAAGATGCAGGTGCGCTTCCGGCCGTCCTACTTCCCCTTCGTGGAGCCGGGGGCCGAGGTGGACATCTCCTGCATCCTGTGCGACGGACAGGGGTGCCGCGCCTGCGGCGGCAGCGGCTGGATCGAGATCATGGGGGCGGGCATGGTCCACCCGGCGGTGTTCGAGGCCGTGGGGTACGACCCGGCCAGGGTCTCCGGCTTTGCCTTCGGCATGGGGATCGACCGGATCACCAAGCTCAAGTACGGCATCGACGACCTGCGCCTGTTCTGGGAGAACGACCTGCGCTTCCTGGAGCAGTTCCGGGCGGCGGGGCTGCCGTGAAGTTCTCCCTGGACTGGCTCCGCTCCTACGTGGAGCTGCCCGAAGCGCCCCAGCGGGTGGCGGGCCTCCTGGCCGCGGCCGGCCTCCCCGTGGACGCCGTGGAGGCCTGGGGGGCCGATCACGTCCTGGACGTGGACGTGCTGTCCAACCGTCCCGACTGCATGGGCCACGTGGGGCTGGCCCGGGAGCTG
>JBFGDW010000082.1:0-11893 GCA_041580435.1 Candidatus Polarisedimenticolia bacterium
ACCAGGCTCATGTCCCCCTTGAGGACGTTGAAGAACTGGGGGACCTCGTCCACGCTCCAGCGGCGCAGCCAGCGGCCCACCGGCGTCACCCGGGGATCCCGCGACATCTTGAACACCGGCCCGCCCATCTCGTTGTGGGCGCGCAGCGCCTCCAGGCGCGCCTCGGCGTCCACGTACATGCTGCGGAACTTGTAGAGGACGAAGCGGCGCCCGTTGAGGCCGCTGCGCACCTGCTTGAAGATGGCCGGTCCCGGCGAGGTGAGGCGGATGGCGGCCCAGGCCGCGGCCATGAGGGGGGCGGCGATGAGGAGCGCCGCCGCGGAGACGGTGACGTCCACCAGGCGCTTGGCCAGGACCTCCATGGCGTCGTGGGGGGTGGAGGCCAGGGTCAGCATGGGGAACTCGCCCAGCTGGCTGGGGTAGGTCCGCGACAGCAGGTTCCCCACCCGGTCGATCTTCAGATGGATCTTGACGCCCACCTCCTCGCACAGGCGGATGGCCCCCTCGTGGGCCGGCACCTGGGAGTAGGGGACGGCGAAGATCACCTCGTCGATGGTGTCCCGGTCCAGGATCCGGTCCAGCTCGCTCACGTCCCCCAGCACCGGGAACAGGTCGGTGCAGGTCACCGTCTCGTCCCGGGCGGTGAGGTGGCCGCGCACCCGGTAGCCGTACTCGCGGGACTCGTGCAGCAGGCGGCCGATGGCCACGGCGTCGGGGTTGGCGCCCACGATGAGGACATCCCGGGTGTTGTACCCCTGCCGGCGCGCCTTGTGGGCCAGGTACTTGATGACCTGCTTCTCGGCGGCCACCAGCAGGAACCCCAGCAGGAAGTAGCCAAAGAAGATGGGCCGGCTGTAGGACTTGTCCTGGAACAGGAAGACCGCCAGGCCCATGAGAGCCGCGGCCACCAGGAACGGCTTGCATGTCAGCCAGAAAACCTCGCCGGCGCCCAGGCGCCTCAGGGAGTCGTACAGGCCGGCCTGGCGGAAGAGGTACAGGAGCAGCGGCACCGACACCCACAGGATCCAGACATAGGGCTGGAACTTGACCGGTGTGTCCTGGCCCAGGAGCGGGCCCATGACCTGGAACCGGAACAGGCAGGAGGCGATGAAGGCCACCGACAGCAGCGCCACGTCCGCCAGCGCCACCAGCAGCCCCACCTCCCGCGCGCGCTCCTTGAGCATGTCAGGCCCCCGTGGCCGCGTGGCGGTTAAGCCGCGCCCGCAGGAGCAGCAGGAGGAAGCGGCTGTTGCAGGCCAGGTAGCGCCCGGCCAGGCGGCGCGGCTCCTGCATGAGCCGGAAGGCCCACTCCAGGCCGCTGCGCTGGAGCAGCCGGGGGGCGCGGCGCACCTTGCCCGCCAGCACGTCGAAGCTGCCGCCCACGCCCATGGCGAACGGCACGTTCAGGCGCTGGCGGTTCTCCATCAGGAAGCGCTCCTTTCGCGGTGACGGCATGCCGACGAACAGCAGATCGGCGCCGGACTCCGCCACCTCCGCTGCCACCCGGGCGTCCTGCTGCGGCGGGAAGTACCCGTTGCGTGCTCCCGCCACCTGCAGGCCCGGATGCCGGGCGGCCACGCGGCCTGCGAGGGCCGCCAGGACGGCGTCCGTGGCGCCGAGAAAATACACCCTCTGCCCCCGTTCCTGCGCGTGCGCAAGCAGGCGCTGCAGCAGGTCCACCCCGGCCAGGCGCTCCACGGGCGGCAGGCCCAGGAGCCGCGCGCCCCAGACCACCGACATGCCGTCGGCGGTGAGCAGGTCGAAGCGCCCCAGGAGGTCGCGGAACCCGGGGTCCCGGGCGGCGGCCACCACCTTGGCGGCGTTGAGGGACGCGTGCAGGAGGGGGCGACGGCAGGCCACCGCCTGGTCCACGGCGGCCAGCACCTCGCCGGGGCGCACCAGGCTCAGGCGCGTGCCCAGGAACTCGGCTTCCGGGAAGCTCCACTCACTCATAGGTCAGCTCCGCCGCCAGGGCCCGGGCCCCTTGGTTGAGGGGATCGGCCATGAGGACCCGCCCCACCTCTCGCAGCGCCCGTGGCCGGTCCCCGGTGGCCGCCAGGCTGGCGGCGCGCCCCAGGCGCATGGCGGCCTCCAGCCCGGCGTTCCCGCCGCCGTCCGGGCCCAGGGCTTCCTCCCAGACCGCAGCCGCCTCGGCGTGGCGCCCCTGCCGGGCCAGGGCCCGGGCCAGGGCGTCGCCATGGACCGGCCGGCGATCCAGCTCCCAGGCCCGCCGCAGCCAGCCCATCCCCTCGTCCAGCCGTCCGCTCTGGACCAGGGCCGCGCCGCGGTGGTGGGCGAGGAGCGCCTCCTGCTCGGGGGTGTCGAAGCGTCCCGCCGCCAGCCGGCCCGCCGCTAGCGCCTCGGCATCGTCCAGCAGCCCATGCCGGAGCAGCAGGCCGGCCAGCTGGGCATAGGCCCACGCCGCCTGCTCGCCGCCGGCGTGCGGGGTGGTGTCGGCCAGGGTGAGGGCGCGCTCGAAGGCGCGACGTGCCCCGGGAAGATCTCCTCTGGCCTCCAGCCACCCGCCCAGCGCCACCTGGGCCACCGGCAGGGGTGGGGTGACCTCCTCGGGGGAGAGGGACGCGCCCAGCACCTCCAGGGCCTCGTACACCTCGGTCGCCCGCTGGGGAACGGCGGTCAGGGCCACGGCCAGGTGGACCGCCCCGGCCCGGGGACGCCCCCGCTCGACCTCCATGAGCCCCAGGCTCCGCCGGAGCGAGGCGCGGTTGGGGTCCAGGGCGGCGGCCCGGGAGAGGTGCCAGTCAGCCTGCCCCGGATCCGCCTCCATCCCGGCCAGCGCCGCCCCGGCCATGAGGTGGGCCTGGGCCAGGCCGTGGGACCGGGCCAGCGCGGCGCGGGACAGCTCCAGGGCGCGGCGCCGCAGCCCGGCCGCCTGCTCCGCGTCGCCGCTCACCGCCGAGAGGCCGGCGAGAACCTCGGCGGCGGCCGCCAGGGCCGCGGGATGGCCTGACCTTCGTGCGGCCTCCTCGGCCCGCGCCGCCGGGGCCGGGGCCCCTTCCTCGACGAAGGCCCGCTGCCAGCCGCCGGAGCGGGTCAGGGGGGCGAGACGGAGCTGCTGGTCCAGCTCTCCGGGCAGGCGGCTCAGCCCCGCGCCGGCCAGCAGCACCCCGCCCAGGAGGATCACCACCGCCCCCGCCGGCGAGGCCGGGCGTGGACCAGGCGCGATGACGCCCCTGGGTTGCCGCAGGCCGCTGCGAGAGGTGCTCATGCCGGCTGCTCCCGGGCCGGCCCGCGCCGCGACAGCACCACCAGGCAACCGGCCAGCGCCGAGGCGATGAGCGTGTTGGCTGGGATGTGGCCGTTGAAGTCCACCAGGCCATGGAGCGCCAGCCCTCCCAGCCCGGCCGCGATGCCGGCGGCCAGCAGCCGCTCGCCGGGGCGGGGAGCGTGCCGGATGGCGCGTCGCGCCAGCACCAGCAGGCCGGCCAGGACCACGCCACCGGCCAGCCCGCCGGCGATCCCGGTCTCGGCGATCCACTGCAGGTAGTCCTGGTGGGCGTGGGTGTAGGTCGACTGGATCTCCATTGGGCGGTAGCGCGGGAAGACGCCGCCGAAGCTCCCGAGCCCGGTCCCGGCCACGGGATGATCCGCCGCCATGCGCACCGTGGCGGCCCAGACGGCGGAGCGGCCGGTGCCGGCCCGCAGCTCCCCCGGCAGGTCCCCGGCCATGGAAGCGAGGCGGCCCGGGCCGCGCACCGCCAGGGGGAGCGCCGCAAGGGCCAGGACCCCAGCCGCCAGCGCCAGGCCCGCAACCGGTGCCCGCCGCCCCCCGGACGGCCACAGGGCGGCCAGGATCACCGCCGCCGCGGCCAGCAGCCCGAACGTCACGCCGGCGCGCGAGAACGACAGGCCCAGCCCGGCGCCCATCACCGCCACCGCCAGCGCCAGGAGCAGCGTCTGGTTGGCGTTGGCCTCGGACAGGGCCACCAGCCGCTGGCGCAGCCCGGCCCGGCCCGGCCCCGTCCCCTGCAGGCGAGCCAGCAGCCAGGCGATACCCACCGGCAGGAGCATGACCATGAGCCCGGCGAAGTGGTTGCGGTTGATGTAGGTCCCGGTGACCGAGTCCAGGTAGAAGCGCTTCTCGTACAGGAAGATCCGGTTGCGCCCCGAGAGGAACTCCAGGATGCCGTAGAACGCCTGGCCGGTCCCCAGCGCCAGCAGGGGCAGCAGGAGCAGGCGCACACGCTCCCGCCCGAAGTGGGCGGTGACCAGGAGGGCGCAGGCGGTGCAGGCGCCGATCCAGAGCAGGCCATCGGCGGTGGCGGCGGGATCCTGGGACAGCGTCCTCCAGGCGGCCGGGTCCAGCCGGGCCTCGGCGTAGAAGCGGGCGGTGGCGGGGGCGAGGCGCGCCACCAGACCCGGCGGCAGTGGCACCATCTGCACCAGCGGGACCACCGACAGCAGGCCGCCGGCCAGCAGGACGGTCCGCCCGCCCGGCGGCAGCGCGCCGCCGGAGCGCAGGCGCGCCAGGGCGGTCAGAGCCAGCAGCAGCCCCAGCACGGCGGCGTACAGTGCCGTGGTCCACCCCAGGACGGCGCCGAAGGGCAGCGGCGCCGCCGCGAGCAGGAGCGCCACCCCCCAGCGCCCCGCCCGGTCCACCTAGCCCCGCCCTGCCTGGTTGCGGACCGGGGCGGCCTCCTCGCCGGCCTGCCCCTCGCCCGAGACGTCGTAGCCGTAGCGGTAGCCGTAGCGGTAGGCGTAGGCGTCCCGTCCCACCAGGTCCAGGTTGTTGAGGACGGCGCCCAGAACCCGCGACTGGCCGGAGCGCAGCTTCTCCAGGCCGGCCGCCACGCTCTGGCGCGGCGTGTCGCCGGCCCGGACCACCAGCAGCACGCCGTCCACCTCGCCGGCCACGATGACCGGATCCGCCACCGCCAGCAGGGGCGGCGTGTCCACGATGACGTGGTCGAACTCGGTGCTGCGGCGCAGCTCCTCCATGAGGCCGCGGAAGCTGTGGGAGGCCAGGAGCTCGGCGGGGTTGGGGGGGATGGGCCCCGCCGTCAGGGCAAACAGCCCCGGCACCGGCCCCGGCAGCACCAGGTCCCGCCAGGGCTGGTTCCCGGCCAGGAAGCTGGACAGCCCCTGCGCCCGTGACATCTCCAGGATCTTGTGGATCCGCGGCTTGCGCAGGTCGGCGTCCAGCAGCAGGACCCGCCGCCCGATCTGGGTGAGGGAGAGGGCCACGTTGACGCAGGTGACCGTCTTCCCTTCTTGCGGCTGGGCCGACGTGATCAGGATCAGGCGCGGCGGGCGATCGGGGCTGGACAGGAGCAGCGTGGTGCGCAGGTCCCTGTAGGCCTCGGCGTGGTTTCCCTTGGGCAGGGTGTGGGTGATGGTCTCCACGGCGACGGCGCGCCCGCGGGAGTCCAGCGCCACCACCTTGCCGTGACCCCGGCGCTTGACGGTGGGGATGAGCCCCAGGGCCGGCAGCCCTAGCCGGTCCAGGTCCTCGGCGTGCTTCACCGAGCTGTCCAGGTGCTCGAAGAAGAAGGCCAGCCCCACCCCCAGCCCCAGGCCCACCACCAGCGACAGGAGGATGTTCAGCTTCTTGTCGGGGCGGTAGGGGTACGGGGGAGCCTGGGCCTCCTCCACCAGCCAGACATTCCCCGCCTGGGTCTCCTCCATGCGGTTGAGCACGCCGGTCTCGTCGCGGCGCTTGATGAGCCCGGCGCGCATGTCCTTCTTGGCGTCCAGGGCGGCCTTCATGGACTCGTACTCGGCCAGGCTCTGCTCCAGATCCTGCACCCGGCGCTTCTGCTCGTCCTCCAGGGCCGTGAGGCGCCGCTCCTCGCCCAGGGCGGTGCGGTAGGCCGTCTCCGACGCTCCCACCACCTGGTCGCGGATGCGCTGCTCCTCGGCGGCGAGCTGCCCGGCCACCACCTCTCTCTGGGAGCGGAGGGCCACCATGTCTGGATAGTCGGGCTTGAACCGGTCGGCCTTCTCGGCCCGCTCCGCCTCCAGGTCGGCCAGCCGGCCCTTGAGGTCCTTGATGGTGGGGCTGGCGCGGACCGCTTCCAGGCTGTCAGGGCGGGCATCGCGCAGCGACTCGTAGGCCGCCTGGCTGCGCGCCCGCTGGATGCGGGCCTGGGTGGCGGCCCGGGTCAGCTCCTCCAGGGTCGCCATGACCAGGGTCTTCTTGCTGCTCAGCTCCAGGATGGCGCGCTCCTGGCCGAACGCCCGCAGGTCCCGGTCCAGCCGCTCGATCTCCTCGCTCAGGTTCCGGATCTCCCCATCCAGCTTGCGACCCGCCAGGCCGGAGGTGCGGCTCTTCACCTCGGTGTTGAACAGGATGTACTCCTCGGCCACGGCGTTGGCGGCGGCCGCCGCCAGGGCCGCGTCGGGCGACTCGAAGGTGATCTCCACCAGGTGGGTGTTCTTGATGGGATCCACCTCCAGGCCGCCGCGCAGGGCCGCCACCCACGGCTGCAGGGGGTCGCCGGTGCGGGACTCCTGCTCCGGCGGGCCGGGGAGGAGGCGGCGGAGCCAGCGGGCGGACCGGGCCAGGGGGCCGGGGCGGCCCGTCCCCGCCATGGCCGGGTGGCGGGGGAGATCCAGCCGCTCCACCACCCGGCGCAGGACATCGCGGCTCTCGATGAGCCGGTACTGGGTCTGGTAGAAGTCGGTGTAGGCCAGGTAGGAGCTGTCCCGGGCGTAGATGTCGCTGAAGTTGACGATGTTGGGGTTCTCGCGCTCGATCTGGATCACCGCCGTGGCCCGGTAGGACGGGGTCATGAGGAACGAGCCGATGGTGACGGTGGTGAACAGCACCGCCACGGCCGTGAGCACCACCCACCGCCGCTTGCGGAGGATGTGCCACGACTCCAGCAGGTGCCTGTCCCTTGGCCCGGCGCGCTCCTTCATCCATGCCCCCTCAGAAGTAGGTCTCGGGAACCACCACCACATCGCCGTCGGCGAGCACCGGGTCCTCGGCGCCGCCTCGAAGGACCGCCTTGAGGTCCACCGGGATCACCTGCTGGCTGCCATCGTCGTTGCGCCGCAGCAGCTCCACCTTGCGCAGGGCCGCCCGCTCGGTGGGGCCGCCGGCCTTGGTGACGGCCTGCAGCACCGTGAGCGGCCGGCTCAGCCGCGTCTCCAGCTCGCCGGGGTCCCGCACGGCCCCATGGACGTAGACGCGCACCGGCAGGTCCACCGGAACATGGATCAGGTCGCCCTGATCGATCTCCGGGTTCATCTCGGCCCGCCCGCCGTACAGGAGCGCCTGCAGGTCCACCCGCAGGGTGCGCGGCGCGCTCCCGGCCCCGGCGGGCCGGCGGGTGATGATGGCGTGGGGCGCGGCCTCCTCGGTGAGGCCGCCGGCGTCGGAAACCATGTCCAGAAGGGTGCGCCGGCCCACCATGGGGTAGCGGCCCGGCTTGCGCACGGCCCCCAGCACCGAGACGATCCTGGAGCCGTACTCCTTGACGAACACCGACACCTGGGGATCGTGGACGTAGCGCTCCTCCAGGCGGGACGCCAGGTCGCGCTCCACGGCGCTCCGGCTCAGGCCGGCCACCCGCACCTCCCCCAGAAGGGGCAGGGTGATGTCGCCGGCCTCGGAGACCCGCACGGTGCGGGAGAGGGCCTCGACCCCGACCACCTGGATGTCCAGCAGGTCCTCGGCGCCCAGGATGTAGTCCCCCTGTCCCACGGCCATCTCCAGCCGGCCTGCTGCGGGAGCGGTGGCGGTGGTCGGGGAAGGCGGCGCTTCCTGGGCCGCGGCCGGCATCCACGCCGCCAGCGCCGCCATGAGCAGCGCGCCTGCGGGCCTAGAACACATAGCTCGCCTCCCCCACGACCCGGACCTGGGCATCGTCCTCCGCATCCAGGTTCGAGTCCCGGTCCCAGCGCACGACGCGCACGCCGTAGCGCGGCCCACCTGGCGGCGCGTAGGACCACCCGACCCAGGCCTGGTGGATGGTGTCCTCCCGCAGCAGGTCGCCGGCGGGGAGGGGGACGGGCACCGGGTAGCTCAGGGTGCTGCGGGAGCCCCCGGCCTCCAGGTGGAAGCGGCGCGTGAGAGCGGTGGCGGCGCTGAGCCCCACGGTCTGCCGCCGGTAATAGAGGTTGTCGCCGAACACCGAAAACTCCAGGTCGCGCGCGTACTCCGCGCCCAGGCGCAGGCGGCGCAGCACGCGGTAGCGCAGCGCCGCCTGGCCCACCGGGCCGCTGTAACCCGCTCGGGCGGGGTCTTCCGGGCGGAACGACAGGACACCATAGCGCACCTCGCCCTGGAGCAGGGCAGAGGCATCCAGCAGCACGCCTGCCACGAGCCGCTGGCTCACCACGTCCCGCCCGAGCCCCGGGCGGCGGTGGTCGATCCAGGTGCGGCTGGCCTCCACCAGGGCCTGGGTCTTGGGGCGCAGCGGGAGGCGGGCCTCCAGGAGGGCGGTGGTCTCGTCCCGGTCCAGGTCCGAGAGGTTGTTGCCGAAGAACCGCGGATCACCGGCATACCCCATGCGCCGGTGCTCCGCCGAGGCCGCCAGCAGGGTCCGCTCGCCCCGGGACCAGGACAGGCGCGACTCCAGTGTGCCGCCCTGGTACCGGACCCGCTGGTCGATCTCCTCGCTGGGGCGCAGGCGCGCTGTCTCGTGCCGCAGCCCTCCTCGATAGGTGAAGTCGCCCAGGAAGGCCCACCAGCGGGCGGTGGAGCGGCTGTCGGCGTGATTCTGGGAGGAGGTCTCCAAAAACCCCACCAGGTCGAGCTCCTGCTTCAGGTCGAGCCGGCCGCGGTGGCCCAGCAGCAGCACCGCCTCCAGGGAGGGGGCCAGGGTGGCGGTGTAATCGCCCACCCGGTCGTCGCGGGTCAGGAAGACGTTGCTGTCGTAGCCCAGGTCCTTCAGGGCGAGGCCGGGGCGCAGGTGGAAGGGGCCGGCGTCCAGGTATCCCTCGGCGCCGGCAGGGGGAGAGGGGCGCTCGCCGTCCGCGGCCGTCGCCAGGCTGGCGGCGGCCGCCATGGCCGCCGCGGCCAGGAGGGCGGCGGCGCGGGGAGGCATCAGTCCGAGGGCGTGAACGGGCTCGCCTCGCCCCCGTCGCTGTCGTTGGTGCTCAGGCCCACCAGCAGCGCCGCGCCACCCCCGATGAGGGCGATGAGCGTCCCCTTGCGCCGGGGCGACATCCCTGGACCGGAGTGGGCCGGCGCCGCCTCGCCGTGATCGTCCTCTTCGGGCTTCACGGTGAACGAGATGGAGGCGGTGTCGTTCTCGCCCAGGGCCACCTGGCGGTCCAGGCGGTAGATCCCCTCGGGCACCTCGACCTCGAAGGAGTAGGTGCCCGGCGGCAGATCCTTGAACTCGTAGCGCCCCGCGGCATCGGTGGGGGCGCTGGCCAGGGCCTCGCCGGTCTCCTGGTTGATGATCCGGACGATGGCGTTGGCGTAGGGGGTGGCGCCGTCGGGCTGGAAGATGCGGCCGCTCAGGGAGACCTGCTCGGCGGCGACCGCCAGGCCGGCGACGGCGAGGCCGAGGGCGGCCAGGAGCAGGAAGGCCGGCAGAGGGGAGCGCTGGGAGAAACTCACGGGATCATCTCCTTCCGGGCCGCGGTGGAGGCCCACGCATGCCATCGCCGCATCATAAAAAGGGGCCTTGCTCGCGTCAAGCGGGGTGCGGATCACCGGCGTCATGGACGTCCTGGAGGCTGTGGTAAGATGCGGCTTCTTCGGACAGGAAGGTCGCTGGTGCCGGGCAGCCCGGGGAACTGGCTTCCCGAAGGCCGCTCGCCGTGGGAGGGGATGGGTGAAGGACAGGCTGGAAGCCATCATCGTGGAGATGGTGGAAAAGGGGATCCGCCTCGAGCTGGCGCAGAAGGATTTCGAGAGGAAGTACCTGCGCATCGCCCTGGACCTGAACCAGGGCAGCCGTCTGGCCACCGCCAGGGCCCTGGGCATTCATCGCAACACCCTCAACAACAAGCTGACCAAGCACCGCTTGCGGGGGCGCGCCGACTCGGTCTGACCTGGGAGGGCGCGTGCGGCTGTTCCGATCTGGAAGGAGGGCCGTCCCGTGAGCACCTCGCCCCTGAAGGTCCGCCCCATCGACGAGTTCCTGTACGAGATCCCGGCCCACGGCGGGATGCGCGTCCCCGGCCGGGTCTACGCCAGCCCCGCCATGATGGCCCGGCTCCTGGACAGCGAGCAGCACGCCCTCACCCAGGTGGCCAACGTGGCCCACCTCCCCGGCATCGTGGGCTATTCCCTGGCCATGCCCGACATCCACCAGGGGTACGGCTTTCCCATCGGCGGCGTGGCCGCCACCGACCCCGCCGGGGGCGGGGTCATCTCCCCCGGCGGCGTGGGGTACGACATCAACTGCGGCGTCCGGCTCATGGCCACCCACCTGCAGTGGGCGGAGATCCAGGACCGGCTGCCCGAGCTGGTGGGTGCTCTGTACGAGGCGGTGCCCTGCGGCGTCGGCTCCAGCGGCGCCATTCCCAGGCTTGCCGACAAGGAGGTGCGGGACGTGGCGCGCCGGGGCGCGGCCTGGGTGGTGGAGCAGGGGTACGGCCGGGCCGAGGACCTGGAGCGGACCGAGGCCGGTGGTTGCCTGGACGGCGCGGACCCTGAGCGGGTGTCGCAAAGGGCCCGGAGCCGGGGGGCGGCCCAGGTGGGAACGCTGGGATCGGGCAACCACTTCCTGGAGCTCGAGGTGGTGGAGGAGATCAACCTCCCCGATGCGGCCGAGGCGCTGGGGCTGCGGGCCGGCCAGCTGGTCCTGGCCATCCACTCCGGCTCTCGGGGCTTCGGCTACCAGGTCTGCGAGGACTTCCTGCGCGTGATGGACAGGGCCATGGCCCGGCACCGCATCCAGGTGCCGGACCGGCAGCTCGCCTGCGCGCCGGTGGAGTCGGCGGAGGGGCAGGACTACCTGGCGGCCATGCGCGCCGCCGCCAACTTCGCCTGGGCCAACCGCCAGACCATGATGGCCCTGGCCGAGAAGGCCATGGCCGCCGCCCTGGGCGTCAGCCGCCGCAGCCTTGGGCTCTCGCTGGTCTACGACGTCTGTCACAACATCGCCAAGCTGGAGACCCACCGTGTGGACGGGGTGGAGCGCACCCTCTGCGTGCACCGCAAGGGGGCGACCCGGGCCTTCCCGCCTGGCCACGCCGAGGTCCCTGCCGCCTACCGCCAGGTGGGGCAGCCGGTCTTCATCCCCGGGGACATGGGCCGCGCCTCCTACGTCCTGGTGGGGGCGGCGCCGGCCATGGAGCGGACCTTCGGCTCCACCTGCCACGGCGCGGGGCGGGTGCTGTCCCGGACCGCCGCCCGCAAGCAGGGGAAGGGACGGGACCTGGTGGCGGAGATGGCCCGCCGGGGGGTTGAGGTGCGAGCCACCGGCCGGGCCACGGTGGCCGAGGAGATGCCCGAGGCCTACAAGGATGTCACCGAGGTGGTGGACGTCATGGATGGCGCCGGGATCAGCCGCAAGGTGGCGCGCCTGAGGCCGGTGGGGGTCGTCAAGGGGTGATCGCCGAGATCTGCAGCATGGTCAGATTTCGCATGGCATTTTACAGAAAACAGGTCGAATCCGTGCAATCTGCACATTTGAATGTGCACGATCTGCAAGAATCCATTGACAGTCCGAGGGCCGTGCCGTACACTGCACGCGTGCCGATGGCCCCGGGACCGCGCCGAGGTTCCGGGGCCTTTCTGATTCCGGCGACGGGGGAAGTCCCATGGCCATGAGCGCGTCCCAGATCCTCAAGACCTGCGAGAAGGAGAACGTCCACTTCCTCCGCCTCCAGTTCACCGACATCCTCGGCTCGGTGAAGAACGTGGAGGTGCCGCGGCCCCAGTTCGCCAAGGCGGTGGACGGGCAGGTCATGTTCGACGGCTCCTCCATCGAGGGGTTCGTCCGCATCGAGGAGTCGGACATGCTCC
>JBFGDW010000083.1:0-11845 GCA_041580435.1 Candidatus Polarisedimenticolia bacterium
GAGGAGATCGCCACCGAGCTGCAGGAGAACCCGGCCCTGGAGGAGGCCCAGGAGAGCGAGCCGGCCGATGGGGAGCAGGCGCCGTCCGCCGCCGACGAGGAGGGAGAGAACCGGGACTCCCTCGACGAGGTGGACCTGGAGTACATGCTCCAGAATTATTACGACTCGGGGCCGGCCCCGCCCAGGGGATCCACGGAAACCCGGGAATCGGATATCTCCTGGGAGGCCAACCTGAGCCGGCCCGAGGACCTGGCCGCGCACCTCACCGCGCAGCTTCCCATGGCCACGTCGGATCCCGAGCTGCTGGAGATCGGCCGCAGCATCATCGGCAACCTGGACAGCGACGGCTACCTGCAGGCCAGCCTGGAGGAGCTGGTGGCCATGGGCAACTACCATCCCGAGAGGGTGCGGGAGGCGCTGGCGCTGGTCCAGCGCCTGGAGCCCGCCGGCGTGGGCGCACGGGATCTCAGGGAGTGCCTGCTCATCCAGCTTGCGCGCCGCGGCCTGGCCGGCTCGCCGCCGGCCATCATCGTGGAGTCCCACCTGGACCTTCTGGTCGCCCGCCGCTACGACGAGCTGGCCGCCGCCCTGGCCACGGACCTGGAGGGGCTCAAGGGGCATCTGGATCTCCTCCGGACCCTGGACCCGAAGCCCGGCGAGCGCTTCTCCCCCAGCTCGCGCGTGGCGGTGGTACCCGACGTCATGGTGGTGAAGAACGGCAACGAGTACCAGGTGCTCCTCAACGACGACGGGTTCCCGCGCCTGCGGGTCAGCCGGTACTGCCGCTCGGTCCTCAAGGGCGGCAGCGGCGCCAGCCGCGAGGACAAGGAGTTCGTGCGCAAGAAGCTCAACGCCGCCGTCCGTCTCATCAAGAGCATCGAGGAGCGCCAGCGCACCATCTACAAGGTCGCCTGCAGCATCGTGGTCCAGCAGCGGGAGTTCCTGGACCGGGGCATCAGCTACATCCGACCCATGGTCCTGCGCAACGTGGCCGAGGACGTGGGCGTCCACGAGTCCACGGTGAGCCGCGTGGTCAACAACAAGTACATGCACACCCCCAATGGCGTGTTCGAGATGCGGTTCTTCTTCCACTCGGGCCTCACCAACGCCCACGGCGAGGACATCTCCTCCCTCACCATCAAGGAGAAGATCCGGAAGATCGTCGAGGCCGAGGACCCGCGCCGGCCCCTTTCCGACGCTGCCATCGCCAAGCTCCTGAAGCAGGAAGAGGCCATCCCCATCGCCCGGCGGACGGTGGCCAAGTATCGCGAGGAGCTGAAGATCCCCGCGTCCACGCTGCGGCGCCGCTCGCTGTTCGTCAGCTGATCCGGCGCCGCCGGCGGGAGGTTCCCAGCATGCGCGTTCGCTTCACCTGCCGCCACACCCGCCTCACCCCCGCCCTGCGCGCCCTCACCGAGGAGAAGCTCGTGCGTCTCAGCCGCTACCTGGACGGGGAAAGCGAGGTCCACGTGATCCTGACGGCCGAGAAGCACCGACACGGCGCCGAGATGATCGTCAGCGGCCCCCGGCGCCACTTCACCAGCTCGGCCATCACCGACGACCTGCAGACGGCCATCCAGCTGGTCCTGGAGAAGCTCGCCAAGCAGGTGCGCCGCGACAAGCGCCGTCGGGACGACCGGCGCCGCCGGGGAGATCGATCCCAGGGAGGCACGGCCGGCGTGGCGGGGCCGGGGCGCCGCCGCCCTCCGGCCCTGCGCCGGCAGGCGCCCCGGGCCATGACCGTGGCCGAGGCGACGCGCAGCCTGGAGCAGGACACGTCCCAGTTCGTGGTGTTCCGCAACTCCGAATCGGACCGGATCTGCGTCCTGTTCCGGCAGGCCGACGGCCGCCTGGGGCTGGTGGAGGACGACCGGCCAATCCCGCCATATTCTTGACGGCCCTGAATTTCCGCTGATATCATCCCACCTTCTTGCGGGCCAGCTCGACTCCATCGGGAACCGGGCGGGGTCCGCTCCGCCTTCCGGAGCCGGGGCCGCGGGGCGGCCCGCCCTCCGTCCCGCCGGGAGGCCGCCGGGCAAGGAGAGAGGGAATGGACCTGCAGCTCACCGAGGAACAGCAGCTCATCCGGGACACGGTCCGGGAGTTCGCCCGGGAGCACATCGCCCCCCGCGCTGCCGAGATCGACCGGACGCGGGAGTTCCCCCTGGACAACTACCGGCGCTGCGCCGAGCTGAACCTGACCGGCATGATGGTGGACGAGGCCCACGGCGGGGCCGGCCTGGACGCAGTTTCCTACGCCATCGCCGTGGAGGAGCTGTCGCGGGCCTGCGCCACCACCGGCGTCATCATCTCGGTGAACAACTCCCTCTACTGCGACCCGGTGGCGCGGTACGGCACCGATGAGCAGAAGGAGCGCTGGCTCACCCCCTTCGCCCGGGGCGAGAAGCTGGGGTGCTACTGCCTCACCGAGCCTCACTCGGGCTCCGACGCGGCTGCCCTGCGCACCATGGCGGTGCGCGACGGGAAGGACTGGGTCCTCAACGGCAGCAAGGTGTTCGTCACCAACGGCGTCGCTGCCCACACGGCGGTGGTCTACGCCACCACCGACCGGACGGCGGGTCACAAGGGCGTCAGCACCTTCCTGGTGGACCGTGACACTCCGGGCTACAGCCTGGGCAAGCACGAGACCAAGATGGGGATCACCGCGTCGGGGTCGGTGGAGGTGGTCCTGGAGGACTGCCGGGTCGGTCCCGAGAACCTCCTGGGCCCGGTGGGGGAGGGGTTCAAGGTGGCCCTCTCCACCCTGGACGGCGGGCGCATCGGCATCGCCGCCCAGGCCGTGGGCATCGCCCAGTCCTGCCTGGATCACGCCCTGGCCTACTCCAAGGAGCGGGAGGCCTTCGGGCGCCCCATCGCCGAGCTCCAGGCCATCCAGTTCAAGCTGGCCGACATGGCCACCCAGGTCGAGGCGGCCCGGATGCTCACCTACCGCGCCGCCGCCGCCAAGGACGCCGGCGGCCGCTTCAGCAAGGAAGCCGCCATGGCCAAGCTGTACGCCGCCACCGTCTGCGTCGATGCCGCCCGGGAGGCCGTGCAGATCTACGGGGGCTACGGCTACATCAACGAGTACCCGGTGGAGCGGCTGTACCGGGACGCCAAGATCACCGAGATCTACGAGGGCACCTCGGAGATCCAGCGCCTGGTCATCGCCGCCAACATCCTCAAGGAAGCCTGACCTTGGACTTCAACCTCTCCGAGGACCAGCGCATGGTCCGGGACATGGTGGCCGAGTTTGCCGACCAGGTCCTGGGACCGGGCGTCATGGAGAGGGAGCGCACCGGGGCCTTTCCCGAGGCCGAGATCCGGCGCGCCGGGGAGCTGGGGCTGCTGGGGATGAGCATCCCCGAGGAGTGGGGAGGGTCGGGGCTGGACACGGTCTCCAGCGCGCTGGCCCTCATGGAGATCGCCCGGGTCTGCCCGTCCACGGCGGTGACCCTGTCGGTGACCAACTCGGTCTGCGCCTACCCCATCTGGCGCTTCGGCACCGATGCCCAGCGCGACCGCTACCTGCGGCCCCTGGCGTCGGGTCAGATCCTGGGCGGCTTCTGCCTCACCGAGCCCCAGGCGGGCAGCGACGCCACCAACCAGAAGACCCGGGCCGTGCGCAAGGGGGACACCTATCTCCTCAACGGCACCAAGGTCTGGGTCACCAACGCCCACGTGGGCAAGGTCTTCGTGGTCATGGCCGTCACCGACCCCGCCGCGGGCAAGAAGGGGATCTCGGCGTTCATCGTGACGCCGGACATGCCGGGGTTCGCCTTCGCTCCCAAGGAAGACAAGATGGGACTGCGGGCCTCGGCGACCTCATCGGTGATCCTGGAGGACTGCCAGGTCCCTGCCGGCAACCTCCTGGGCCGGGAGGGGGACGGCATGCGGATCCCCCTCAATGCCCTGGACAGCGGCCGCATCGGCATCGCCTCCCAGGCGGTGGGCATCGCCCAGGGGGCCCGGGACGAGGCGGTCCGCTACGCCCGGGAGCGCACAGCCTTCGGCAGGCCCCTGGCCCAGCACCAGGCCGTGGCCTTCCAGATCGCCGACATGGCCACCGAGATCGAAGCGGCCCGCCTTCTGACCCTGCGGGCGGCAGCCCTGCGTGACGCCGATCCCGACGCCGTGGGGCCGGCGGCCGCCATGGCCAAGCTCTACGCCTCGGAGATGTGCAACCGGGTGGCCTACCGCGCGGTCCAGGTTCACGGCGGCTACGGCTACTCCCGGGAGTACCCCGTGGAACGGTTCTACCGCGACGCCCGAGTCACCACCCTCTACGAGGGGACGTCGGAAGTCCAGCGCATCGTCATCTCGCGGGCCATCCTGGCCGGCTGACAGGAGAGGAGCGGCATGGTCAAGACCATCGATGAAAAGGAGAAGGGGGCGCCCCGGGAAGGGGAGAGAGACGTCCGCTTCACCACCGTCTCGGATCTGCCCATCGAGCCCCTCTATGGCCCGGACGACGTGGCGGGCCTGGACTACGCCCGGGACCTGGGCGACCCCGGCGAGTTTCCCTTCACCCGGGGCGTGCACCGCACCATGTACCGCGGCCGTCTCTGGACCATGCGCCAGTTCGCAGGCTTTGGCACCGCCGCCGACACCAATGCCCGCTACAAGTATCTCCTGGAACACGGCACCACCGGCCTGTCGGTGGCCTTCGACCTGCCCACCCTCATGGGCGTCGACTCGGACCATCCCCTGGCCCACGGTGAGGTGGGACGGGAAGGGGTCGCCGTGGACAGCCTGGCCGACATGGAGGTCCTTTTCTCCGGGATTCCCCTGGACCAGGTCTCCACCTCCATGACCATCAACGCCCCGGCCTCGGTGATCTTCGCCATGTACCTGGCAGTGGCCGAGAAGCAGGGGGTGTCCCTGTCCAGCCTGCGGGGAACGCTCCAGAACGACATCTTCAAGGAGTACATCGCCCAGAAGGAGTGGATCTACCCGCCCCGGCCCCACGTGCGGCTCATCACCGACCTCATCGCCTACTGCACCAAGAACGTGCCCCAGTGGAACACCGTCAGCATCTCGGGCTACCACATCCGGGAGGCGGGCTCCACCGCGGTCCAGGAGCTGGCGTTCACCCTGGCCGACGGCATCGGCTATGTCCAGGCCTGCCAGGACGCAGGCCTGGACGTGGACGACTTCGCCCCCAGGCTGTCGTTCTTCTTCAACGCCCACAACGACTTCTTCGAGGAGGTCGCCAAGCTCCGGGCGGCGCGCCGCATCTGGGCCCGGGTCATGCGGGATCGGTTCCGCGCCCGGGACCCGCGCTCCTGGAAGCTGCGCATGCACGTGCAGACCGCCGGCTGCTCCCTCACGGCCCAGCAGCCCCTCAACAACGTGGCCCGGGTCACCATCCAGGCCCTGGCCGCCGTGCTGGGCGGAACTCAGTCCCTCCACACCAACTCCCTGGACGAGACCCTCTGCCTCCCCACCGAGAAGGCCGTCCGGGTGGCCCTGCGCACCCAGCAGATCATCGCCGAGGAATCGGGGGTGACCAACACGCCCGATCCGCTGGGAGGCTCGTACTTCGTGGAGGCCCTCACCAGCAAGATGGAGGCCGAGGCCCTGGACTACATCAAGCGCATCGACGACATGGGAGGGATCATCGCCGCCATCGAGGCCAACTTCCCCCAGAAGGAGATCGCCGAGGCCTCGTTCCATTACCAGCGCCAGCTGGACGCCCGCGAGAAGATCATGGTGGGGGTCAACAAGCACACGGTGGAGGACGACGACCCGGTGGAGATCCTGGCCATCGGCGAGGAGGTGGAGCGGGACCAGCTGGCCGCCCTGCAGCGGGTGCGGCGGGAGCGGGATGCCGGACGCCTTGACCAGGCCCTCGCCCGGCTCAAGGCGGCGGCGGCGGGACGGGACAACACCATGCCCCACATCCTGGAGGCGGTCCGCGCCTACGGGACGGTGGGAGAGATCTCCGGGGCTCTCAAGGAGGTCTTCGGAGCCTACCAGGAGAACTCGGTCTTCTGACCGGACCGCGGCCCGTGGCCGGGGCCGCAGGGAGAGGGACGTGGCATGAGCGAGGACAGGAAACTCCGGCTTCTGGTGGGCAAGGTTGGGCTGGACGGCCATGACCGGGGCGCCAAGATCATTGCCCGGGCCCTGCGGGACGCCGGCTGCGAGGTGATCTACACGGGGCTGCACCAGACCCCCGAGATGGTGGTCCAGACCGCCATCCAGGAGGACGTGGATGCCGTCTGCCTCTCCATTCTCTCCGGCGCCCACATGACCCTCTTCCCCAAGATTCTCGACCTCCTTGCCCAGCGGGATGCCGCTGACATCCGGGTCCTGGGCGGTGGGATCATCCCGGCCGAGGACATCCCGCGCCTCAAGGAGGCCGGGGTGCTGGAGATCTTCACCCCCGGCGCCTCGCTCCCCGACATCGTGCGCTTCGTCCGGGAGAACATCCCCCCCCGGAGCCTGGAGGCGTCGTGAGGGAACCGGCGGGGCTTCGCAGCCCGGCGGCACGGCGCCGGATCCTGGTGGTGGACGACAGCATCAGCATCCAGGAGGCGGTCCGGGCGGCCCTGGCCAAGGAGCCAGGGCTTGAGGTCGAGGTGGCGGGCGACCTGGAGGCGGCGGAGGCCAGCCTGGCCCGCGGCCTTCCCGACATGGTCCTCTGCGACGTGGTCCTCCCCGGCCGTCCCGGGTACGACCTGTGCCAGGCCCTCAAGGAGCGCCCCGCCACCCGCGGGCTCCCGGTGGTCCTCCTGAGCAGTCCGTTCGAGCCGTTCGATGCCGAACGCGCCCGCCAGGCCGGCGCCGACGCCGTGCTGGGCAAGCCGTTCTCGGCCGAGGAGCTCCGCGCCCGGGTCCGGACCAGCCTGGAGGAGCGGGCCGGGGCGGGGATCACGGACGTGGAGCCCGGGGATCTCCTGCCCGAGGCGGAGCCGCAGCCGGGCCTCGCCTCGCCCACCTCACGGCTGGCCCGGGAGCTGGTGGACCCGCTGGCCGATCGCCTGGCGGGGCCCCTGGCCGATGAGCTGCAGCGGCGCCTGACCGGGGAGGGCCCGCTGGCCGCCGCCGTGCGGCAGGCCGTGGAGCAAGCCGCCGAGCGGCTGGTGCGCAAGCGGCTGGCCGAGCTGGAGGAAGGGGCCGCCGGTGATGGGACGCCCCGCCGCCGCTGAGCCCGGCAGGGGGACAGGGGCGGGTGGTGCCACGCCGCTCCCTCCCCACGTCCGGGACACCGTGCGTCGGGCGCTGGCGGAGGATCTGGGGCGGGGAGACGCCACCACCGCGGCGGTGCTGGCGCCGGGCCAGACGGGCCGGGCCCGCCTGGTGGCCCGGGGCGACCTGGTGCTGGCCGGCGGGCCGGTCCTGGAGGAGGTCTTCCGCCAGGTGGATGAGTCCCTGGCCGTGCGGCTCCTGCACCCTGACGGGGCGCGCCTGGAGGCAGGCAACACCGTGGCCTGGATCGAGGGCCGCTGCGCGGCCATCCTGCAGGGAGAGCGGACCGCCCTGAACTTCCTGCAGCGCCTGTGCGGCATCGCCACCCTCACCGCCCGGGCGGTGGCTGCCGCCGCCGGCACCCGGGCGCAGGTGATGGACACGCGCAAGACAACCCCGGGGCTGCGCTGGCTGGAGAAGGAGGCGGTGCGCGCCGGGGGCGGACGCAGCCATCGCCACGGCCTGGATGACGGCATCCTGATCAAGGACAATCACATCGCCTGCGCCGGCGGTTCGCCTGCGGAGGCGGTGCGTCGCGCCCGGAGCGCCGGGCCGCCCCTGCTGCGGGTGGAGGTGGAGATCGAGCGGCTTGCCGATCTGGAGCCGGTCCTGGCTGCCGGCGCCGACGTGGTGCTCCTGGACAACCTCCCGCCGGCCCAGGTGTCCGAGGCGGTGGGACAGGCCGCCGGCCGGGCGGTGCTGGAAGCGTCGGGGGGCATCACCCTGGAGACCATCCCCGCCTACGCCGCCACCGGCGTGGACCGGATCTCCCTGGGCTTCCTGACCCACTCGGCGCCCGCCGCCGACCTGAGTCTCGAGATGGACCTCGACAGTCTCCGTCATGCCCCTTGATCCGCGCTCCCAGACCGACCCGGTCACCGCCTCGGCGGTACGGGCCGGGTTCCAGCCGCGCCTCCTGGGGCGCGAGATCCACTACTTCGACAGCATCGACTCCACCAACAAGTTCCTGCGCCAGGCGGCCGCCCGGGGTGCGCCCGAGGGGACGGTGGTCCTGGCCGAGGAGCAGACCGCCGGGCGGGGCCGGCTCAACCGCACCTGGGAGTCTCTCCCGGGGGTGGGGATCCACCTGTCCCTCCTCCTGCGCCCGCCCGCGCCGGCGGGGCCGCTCTATCTCTACACCTTCCTCCCTGCCGTGGCCGCCGCCCGGGCTCTGCGCGCCGTCTCCGGGCTGCCGGTGTTCATCCAGTGGCCCAACGACGTCATGCTCAGGGGACGGAAGCTGGCCGGCGTGCTCAGCGAGGCGCGCTCCTCCCAGGGCCAGCTACGGGAGATCATCGTGGGCGTCGGCATGAACGTGAATCACACCCCCGCCGATCTGCCGGCGTCCCTCCGGGAGACGGCCACGTCCCTGGCCATGGCGTCGGGACGCACCTTCAGCCGCGCGGCGGTGGTGCGGGCCTACCTGGGGGAGATGGACCGGGGGTACGAGGCGCTGCGGCAGAAACGGGGCGGGGAGGTGCTGGAGGCCTGGAAGCGCCTCTGCCCCTCCCACCTGGGCAAGCCGGTGCGCGTGCAGGGCGGGTCGGCCGGGACGGTGCGCGGCTGCACCCGCGGCGTGGACGAGGACGGCGCCCTGCTTGTGGAGCGGGAGGATGGCGGTCTGGAGCGGATCGCCTTCGGGGAGGTGCGGCGTGTCCGGGCCCTCTGAGTCGCGGCTGCTGGTCCTGGACATCGGCAACACCACCATCACGGCGGGGGCGTTCCTGGGGGAGTCCCTGGCCGGTCCCTGGCGCGTCAGTACCCGCCGGGAGCGGAGCGCCGACGAGTACGGCATCCTTCTCCACGGCCTGCTGCGGGCGGCGGGCCTGGATCCCGCCGGGGTGGGGGCGGTCATCGTCTCCTGCGTGGTGCCGCCGGTGGTGGCCACCGTCACCGAGATGGCCCAGCGGTACTTCGGGACCGAGCCGCTGTTCGTGGAGCCGGGGGTGAAGACCGGGATCGCCATCCTCACCGAGAACCCCCAGGAGGTGGGGGCCGATCGCATCGTCAACGCGGTGTCAGCTTTCGCCCGCCACGGCGGGCCGGCCATCGTGGTGGACTTCGGCACCGCCACCACCTTTGATGCCGTCAGCGCCCGGGGAGAGTACCTGGGCGGCGTCATCGCCCCGGGGATCGGCATTGCCGCCGAGGCCCTGTTCACCCGGGCGGCCAAACTGCCCCGCGTGGACATCCGCCGGCCGCGCCAGGTCATCGGCCGCAACACCGTCGCCTCCATCCAGTCGGGCCTCTTTCACGGCTACGCCGCCCTGGTGGACGGGATCGTGCGGCGCATGGCCGCCGAGCTGGCACCGCCCGCCGGCGAGGGGGTGGTGGTGCTGGCCACCGGGGGCCACGCCGCCACTCTGGCCGGTGAGTGCCAGACCATCCAGCAGGTGGAGCCGGATCTGACCCTGGACGGCCTGCGTCGCATCTGGGAGCGCAACGTACCCGGCCGGCCGCGTTGCTGAGCGGCCTGCGGTTCACTATCCTTCCAGGGTGAACGTCCTCATCGTCTGCTCAGGCAACATCTGCCGCTCGCCCATGGCTGAGGCCTATCTCCGTCACCTGCTGGAGCAGCGGGGCGGGGCACACCGGGTGAGCTCGGCGGGCACCCTCGGGATCGTGGACGACCGCGCCGCGGCGGACGCCATCGCCGTCCTGGCGGAGGAAGTCGCCATCGATCTGCGGCCGCACCGGACCCAGGGCCTCAGCCGCGCGGAGGTGGAGGATGCCGACTGGATCCTGGTGATGGAGAACCGGCACCGCCGCTACCTCTCCACCCTCTATCCCGCCCACGCCCGCAAGGTCCGGCTGCTCACCGAGTTCGCCCCGCCGGGCAGCGGCATCGCCCGGGGCTCGGACGTCTTCGACCCGGTGGGAATGGAGCGGGAGGCCTTCCGGGCCTGCTTCCGGCTCATCCGGACCTGCCTGGAGGCGTTCGTGGACACCCTTCCCCCGTGACCGGTGCCGTGGGCAGCGGCACCCCTTCCGACGCCGACGACTACTTCCAGACCCTGGAGGCGGAATTCGTCCGGCTTCGCGGCGCGCCGCTGGTGCTGTCCCCCGATGACTGGCACCTGGCGGCGTCCTGGCAGGAGCGCCACATCCCCCTGCAGGTGGTGCTGCGGGCCATCGCCGGTGTCTTCGCCACGGCGGCCGCCCGCGGGCGCGGCCGCCGGATCCATTCCCTGTCGTACTGCCGGCACGCGGTGGAGGAGGAGTTCGCCCGTCACCTGGACGCCGAGGTGGGGGCCCGGGTGCGGGGTGAGCAGGGAGCCGAGTGGGCCGGCGAGCGGCTGCGAAGCCTGGCCGGGCGCCTGGCAGCCGAGGTCGAGGGGTGGCCCGCGCCGGCGCGTCCCGCTGCCTGCGAGGCCCTGGCCGAGGTCAGGCGCCTGGCGGAGCAGCCCCAGGAGACCGGCTCCCTTGACCGGATCGAGAGCCGGCTGGCGGCCCTGGAGGAGGGGCTGCTCGAGGAACTGCAGTCCGCGCTCCCTGCCCCTGAGCGGGAGGCCGTGCTGAGCTCCGTGGAGGAGCGCCTGCGCCCGCACCGGTCGCGCATGACCGAAGAGGCGTACCAGCGCACCCGCCGGTGGGCGGTGCGCGGGGAGATCCGGCGGCGGCTGCGGGTCCCGCGCCTGTCCCTGCTGGCCGACTGAGAGGGGCGCCCAGCCGGGGCGCCCACCGGTGAGCCTTCAAGACGTACCCCCTGCTCTGGGGCTTCCTCTGCTTCCTGGCCGGCACGCTGCTGCCCGGCATCCCGCCGGCCGCCCCCCTGGCCGGGGCAGCCGCCAGCCTGGCCGCCGCCGCGGCGAGGGCTCGCCAGGGCGGGGCCGCCTTTGCTGTGCCCGTGGCGCTGGCCCTGATCCTGGCAGGCTGGGGAGCGAGCGGCCGCGTGGCGCAGCCACGGCCCCATCGTCTCGCCGATGCGCCCCCTGGCGTGGCGCGTGTGCATCTCGATCATCCGGTGCTGGCCCGGTTCACCATCCTGTCCACCAGCCAGCGGGAAGGGGAGGGGCCGGTGGCCGCCATCCGCCTGCACCACGTGGCACGGGGAGGGGCGCGCCGCCTGGCGACCGACCTGGTGCGCCTTCACCTGCCGGCGTCTGGACCTGAGGTACGGCCAGGTGACCGGCTGCTGGCGTGGCTGGTCCTGCGCCGCCGGGTGCCCTTCGCCAACGAGGGGGAGCCCCCGAGGCGGCTGGTGCCCGGGCTGAGCGGGCGCCTGAAGAGCGCTGCCCTGGTGGAGGCGCACCACCGCGACCGATGGCACCCCCGACGTGCCCTGGATGACATCCGGAGATACCTCCTGGCGCGCCTGGACGACGGGCTTGCGCGCGGGGGAGCCTCGGCGCGGGCACGCGCCCTGGCAGCCGCCGTGATCCTGGGAGAGCGAGAGAGGGTCGATCCCGACGACCACCGCCGCCTGGTGGACGGCGGCGCAGCCCATGTCCTGGCGGTGTCCGGGCTGCACATGACCGCCGTCATCGGACTGCTCGGGGCCGCCCTCCAACGCCTGGGGCTGGGACCGCGGCGGGCAGCCCTGGTGGTGCTCCTGGGAATCCCTGCCTACGCCCTGCTCCTTCCCCTGCGTCCCTCGGTGGTTCGCGCCGCCCTCATGGGCCTGTGCCTTCCCGCCGCCCGGCTGCTGGGC
>JBFGDW010000084.1:0-11823 GCA_041580435.1 Candidatus Polarisedimenticolia bacterium
AGTCCCTGGACGGGGGGATGTCGGTGTCGCCGGGGCTGGCCCGCGGGGGGCGGGCCCCGCCGGCGGCCGGGGTGGCGTGCTGGAACACCTGCACCCGCCCCTCGAACCCCTGGCTGATGTAGACGCGGCCCTGGGCATCCAGGCTGAGGTCGGTGGGCTCGTACAGATAGCCCGGCGCGTTGCCGATGCCGGAGAACTCCACCAGGCAGCGGTTGTCCGCCGGCCGCCAGATCATCCCCAGGGTGCGCTGCTTGTCCAGGATGATCACCTGTCCCTGGGCATCCAGGGCCGCCGCCACTGGAAAGGCCGTCTGGCAGGGGGCGGTTCCCTTGAGGCCCACCTGACCCCGCGGCTCGCCGTCGGTGGAGAACAGGGCGATGCGCCCGGCGGTGGGGATGGCCACCAGCACGGTGTCGCCATAGACGTCCACCTTGGACAGGATCTGCTCCCGCAGGCGCTCGGGGGTCAGATCGCCAGCCAGGCTCACCCCCCTCTGCACCCGCCCGTGGATGTCGCCAAGCCAGAGGGTCTGGTTGGCCTCGTCCAGGACGAAGAGTCGCGTGCCATCCTCGGAGAGCGCCAGGGAGACGGGATCCGGCGGGGCGGCGCCCTCGGGCAGGCCGGTGAGGGTCACCTTCCCCAGCAGCGCTCCGTCGAAGTCCAGCAGCAGGATGGCCGGCCCGCCGCCGTGACCGGCCAGCAGCACCAGGAAGCCCTCGGGGTCCACGGCCACGTCCCGGGGGGCACGGAACGCCTCGCCACCGCGCATCTCGAAGCGGAACAGGCCGCGGGAATCGAAGACCAGGGCGCGGTTGTGGACCAGGTCAAGGACGAACACCTCGCCGGTGTGCCGATCGGCGGTGACGCCGCGGGTGAAGGAGAGCTGATCGCCGCGCAGCGGCAGGGCCAGGCGCTGGACGTAGGCGGGCCTCTCCGTCGCGGGCGGACTCCCGGCCGGGGACGGATCGGCTGCCTGGGGAGCCAGCAGCAGGGCGGCCGCCAGGAGCGCCGCTGGACTCACGGGCCGCTGCCCGCGGCCACGCGGCGGAAGATCTGCACCCGGCTGTTGCCCAGGTCGGCCACGGCGTAGCGGCCCTCACCCAGGTGGGCGACGGCGGCAGGGAAGCGCAGCAGGCCGGGAGCCCATCCCAGGCGGGAGCCAACGCCCACCACCTGACCGCTGCTTCCCAGCACCACCAGCCGGCCACCGTGGCGGTCGGCCAGCACCAGGCTGCCGTCGGGAGCCGCCGCCAGGGACGCGGGCCAGGCCGGGACGGGGGGCACGCCGGGCACGTTCCACCGGTCCATCTCCTCGCCGGCCGGATTGAAGCGGCGCACCTCTGCCGCGGCGGGGGACAGGGCGAGGAAGCCGCCTGGCGCCGGGGCCACCGCCGCGATTCCGGCGGGGAGCTGCGCACGAACCTTGACGCTCCCCTGGTCGCTCAGCTCCAGAAGGCGGGATCCGGCGGTGTCCAGCACCAGGAAGCCGCCGCCCGGCAGCCCAGCCAGCGCCCCGGGAACGCTTCCCTGGGGCAGGGGAATGTGGCGGATCTGGAGCTGTTCCCCCTCCAGCGCCACCAGCCGCGGCTCGTCGCGCAGAGCGGCCAGGAAGCGCCGCCCGTCGTGGGCCAGGGCCACCGGCGCGGCCGGGAGCGTCACGGCCGGCCCCGGTCCCCATCCCGTGGGCCCCTCGGCGAACAGACGCACTCTGCGGTCGGCGGCATCGGCCACGGCCAGCTCACCGGGCGCCCCGCCGGCCACGGCCACCGGCCAGCGCAGCGGGCTCTTCTCATCCACCGGCAGGACGCCATCCCAGGCCAGGACCCGGGCGGGGGGCGGCGCCCCGCGCCCTGGCCCCAGCGGGAGGGCGGCGAGGGCCAGCGCGGCCGCAGCCAGGAGCGCGCGCCGTCTCATCGCGGCCCCGCCAGTTCCTTGTGGCACGACAGGCACAGGTCGCGCTCCCCGGCCAGGTGCAGGTACTTGGCGTGGGGAGCGTCGTGGATGCCGTGGCAGGAAAGACAGTCCATGGCCTGGCCGTTGCGCGGATCCCGCGCCGCCTCGCCCAGCGGATGGGTGGCGCTGTGCTGGTGGCTGTGACACGCGCCGCACAGCTCGATGGAGTTGCTGGCCAGCAGGAGCGGCTGGTCGCCACCGTGGGGGGCATGGCAGGTGCTGCACTCCAGTCCGTCGCCGTGGGTGGTGAAGCGGCCCGGCTGGCCGGAGCGGGCGCCGCCCGGGTCATGGCAGGTGGTGCAGAGGTCCGCCTGCTCCCCCTTGAGCAGGCCGCTGCCGTCGGCGGTGTGGGGGTTGTGACAGGCGGAGCAGTCCTCGCCACCGGCGGAGACATGGGGGAAGGCGGCCTGGCGGGACGCCGCCACCGCCTCGGCGTGGCAGTCACCGCAGAGCTGGGACAGGGGTGCCTTGACCCGCAGCGGCTCCGGGGCCCCGGGGCGCGCGTGACATAGGGAGCAGTCTCCGGTCTCGAAGGGGGCGTGCATCTCCGCCCGGAACAGGCCGGGGCGGGCCGAGGCGTGGGGATCGTGGCACTGCTGGCAGTCCCCCTGCTGCACCGGATAGCCGCCGTGGGCAGCGGTGAACTGGGCCCCGGCCGCATGGCAGGAGCCGCACAGATCCGCCGGCGCCGCCGGCGCCAGCCCGGCGTGCTCGCCGCCGTGGGGCGCGTGGCATGAGGCGCATTCCCCGGCGGCGAAGGGCGGGTGCTGGACCGGGCGGGCCTGCCACTCGGGGACCTGGGCGTGGCAGGAGGCGCACAGGCCAGGCGCCTTCTCCCGCAGCAGACCGGCATGGGATGCGCCGTGGGGCGCGTGGCAGTCGCCGCACTTCCCGTCAGCGGCCGGGAGGTGGACCGACGGCATGCGGAGCTCCGCCTCCACGCCGGCGTGGCAGTTGCCGCAGAGCGGCGCCGGGCGGTCCTTCAGCAGGCCGGCGAAGCGGGACACGTGGGGGTTGTGGCAGGCGCTGCACTCGCCGGAGGCGGCCGGCGCGTGGGGCACCCGCGCCGCCAGGGAGGTCCGGATGTCCTCGTGGCAGGCCAGGCATGCCTGCTTCTGGTCCACGGGCGGCGTGGTTGCGCCGGCGGGGAGGGCGGCGGCCAGCAAGGCCGCGGCTCCCAGCAGCCATCCCATGGCCAGCGGGCGGCTCATGGCTGCCCTCCCGCCGGAGCGGCATGGCAGGCATCGCACTCGCCGGCGGCGAAGGGAGGATGCACCTCGGGCAGGAGCATCCCGGCCATGCTGGAGGCGTGGGGGTCATGGCAGCTGCCGCAGTCCATGGCCGCAGCCGGCAGGTCCAGGTGGCGGGAGCGGAAGCCGGCGGAGCCGGCGTCGTGGCAGGTCAGGCAGGTGTCCGCCACCGGCTGGCGCAACAGCGCCTGCTGGCGGGTGGTGTGCGGTCCGTGGCAGGTCAGGCATCCTTCCGCGTCCGCCGCCGGGGCGTGGGCAACCTGGCTGGCGAGCTGATCCTCCACCTGCTGGTGACAGCTGGCGCAGAGGGGCCGGGGCTGGGCCCTGAGGAACGCGGTCAGATCGCTGGCGTGGGGCTGGTGGCAGCCGGCGCAGTCTCCTTGAACCACCGGAGCGTGGGCCGAGCCGCCGCCGGGCGCCGTCACCGGGACATCGTGGCAGGTGCCGCACAGCTCCTGGGGCGCGGAGGCGAGCAGCCCAGGTTCCTCGGAGGTGTGGGGGACGTGGCAAAGGGCGCAGTCGCCATCGGCGAAGGGGGCGTGGGGCTTGAGGCGGGCCAGGGAGGTCAGCTCCGCCTCGTGGCAGGAGGCGCACAGCGCCTTCCCCTCGCTCCGCAGCAGCGTCGCGCCGCCGGCATGGGGCTCGTGGCAGCCGGTGCACTGCCCGGTGGCCACCGGGGCGTGCACCACAGGCCGCCCCGAGTCCACCCCGACGCCGGTGTGGCAGGCAGCGCACAGCTCATCCTGGGCCGCCAGCAGCAGCCCCTGGCGCCCCGTCCCGTGGGGATCGTGGCAGTCGACGCACCCCGCCTCGGCGGGGGCGTGGACCAGGGCGTGGCCCGCCTGGGCCGGGTCCTCGTGGCAGGTGACGCAGAGGTCGCGTGGTGCCGCCGAGAGGAGGCCGGCGCGCGGGGCGGCATGGCCGGCGTGGCAGGTGGTGCAGTCCTGGGCGGCGGCGTGGGCATGGGGTCCGGCCAGGGAGCGTCCCACCCCGTCGTGGCAGGTCACGCACAGCTCCTGCTGGGAGGCCCGCAGCAGGGGGGCCGTGTCGCTGGTGTGGGCATCGTGGCATGCCAGGCACTCGCCCGCGGCGGCCGGTGGGTGCAGCGAGCCTCCCGCTGCCTGCTGCGGGATCTCGTGGCACGAGGCGCACAGGTCGTTCCCGTCGGCCGGGGCCGCCCCCGCGGCGTCGTGGCAGGTGGAGCAGTCCAGGGCGGGGTGGACCGAGGCGCGCAGCAGCCCCGCGCTCCCCCCCGAGTGGGGCGGATGGCAGGTGGCGCAGTCGGCGCCGGCCACCGACACGCCGCCGTGGGCGTTGGCGAAACCGCTTTCCCCGCCGGCGTGGCAGGAGCCGCACAGGCCCGGCACCGAGGCCGTCAGCAGGGAGGGGCTCTCTGCGCCGTGGGGGCGGTGGCAGCTCAGGCAGTCCTCCTGCGCCGGGGCGTGAGGGACTGGCCCGGCGAAGGCGGGCCCGTCGTGGCACTGGAGGCAGAGGGCGCGGCCGTCGGCCTTGAGGAGCCCGCCGTGCTCCGAGCCGTGGGGGTCGTGGCAGGTGGAGCAGCTTTCCACCCCGGGATGCAGGTGGCTGGACTCCAGGCCCACCTCGGCGGCGGCATGGCAGTCGGTGCACAGGCCGGGCTCGTCCTTCTGCAAGCGCAGGGCGCCCACCAGGCCGTGGGGCTTGTGGCAGGCGGCGCAGTCCCCCCTGGCCAGCGGGGCGTGGCGCACGCGGGTTCCCTTCCCCACCCCCTCGTGGCAGTCGCCGCAGGCCTCGCCCCTGTCGAAGCGGCGCCCCCGCTGGAGCTGGGCGTCGGCGGGGGCCGCCAGCAGGAAGGCCAGGGCCAGGGCCGTTCCGGTGGCGGCCAGTCCGGCCAGGGTGGCGCCACGCTGCCGGTGCCTACGGGCCATGACCGCCTGCCGGACCGGTGCCCCCATCCGGGGCGCCGTCCATGATCAGCGCCGCCAGGGCCTCCTCGTTGATCTGGACTTCCGCGCGGCCGCGGAGCTTGTCCATGAAGGTGGCCATGGCCTGCTGGAGCTTCTCGGCGAAAACGGCCTCCCGGACGTTGCCGGAGACCTGATCGTAGGGATAGGGGCCCTGCTCCTCCCGGGCCAGGACCTGCACCACCATGACGTTGCCTGGCAGGCCCATGGGATCGAGCACGGTCCCCGGCTCGGCCGACAGGAGATCGTCGTTGAACTCGTCGGCACCCACCTGGGGCTCGAACCAGCCGCGGTCGCCGCCACTCTCACGGAAGCGGTCAATGGACTTGCGGCGCGCCAGCCAGGCCAGGTCGGTGCCGCCCCGGAGCAGGCGGGCCACCTCCTCACCCTCCTCCCGGGTGGCCACGGTGATCTGCCCCAGGCGCACGCGAGGCGGACGGCTGAAGCGTCCCTTGTGGGCCTCGTAGTGCGCCCGCATCTCCTCCTGGCTCACCTGGACCCCACCCGCCACCACCTCCTCCAGGAAGCGCGGGACCAGGAGCTGGGTTTCCCGGGCCTCCACGGCCCGGACCACCTCGGGGCGCCGGTGCAGCTCCAGGCGGAGCGCCTCGGCCACGAGCAGCTCGTCGTGGATGAGCTTCTGGAGGATGATGGGAGCCGCGGCCGTGGCTGCCTCCAGGTTGCGCACGCCCCGCCAGCGCTTGGCCAGGGCCCGGGCGTAGGCGGTGGCCGTCACGGCGCGCTCGCGCCCCACGATCACCGCGATGGCATCACCGTCGGGCATGCGGGGCATGAGCCGGCCGTCAGGTCCCTGCTCGGGAAGGATGGCGTTGACCACACCCTCGCGGACGACCACGGGGTGGCGTCGCTGAAGCTCACGGGCGAGATGGGCCTCCAGCCGCTCCTTTTTCTGCAGCAACGCCATCCGGGCGCTGATGCCCCTGAGATCGGCGAAGCGCTCCGGGTCGGCGGGCCGCACCTCCTGCAGCCGCAGCACCGACCAGCCGATCTCGGTGCGGAAGGGGCCGGCCAGCTCTCCCGGCTGCAGGCCGAAGGCCACCGCTGCCACCTCCCGCTGCAGGTCCGCCTGGGCCACGTCACTCACCAGCCCACCGCGCTGGGCATAGGGGTCCACCGAGAGCTCCCGGGCCAGGGCCTCCATGTCCTCGCCGCGCTCGATGCGCCGCCGCATCTCCAGCGCGTCCTCTCGCTGGTAGGCCGTCACCACCCGGAGCGTGGCGCGCCGGTACTCCTCGTCGAAGACCTGGCGGATCTCCTCGTCGGTGGGGCGGGCCCGGTCGCCGATGGCCTCGCTCTCCACCATGCGTCGCAGGATGCTGTCACGGTACTCGTCGACCTGGGCCCGCATGGGCGGGTCTTCGTGCATCCCCAGGGCCCTGGCCTCCTGGCCCAGCAGGACGTCGTTGATCACCTGGAACATGAGGCGGTCCCGGTCGAAGGCCTGCTGGGCCCCCTCCTGTGTGCCGGTGTGCAGGGCGGCGAGCCGCTGCTCCACCGCCTCCAGGGTCACGGGCTGGCCGTTGACGGTGGCGAGGATGTGGGTGGGCAGTGCCCCGGGAGGAGCCGCGCTGGTGCGGTGCGGGTCGTCCTGGCTCGCCCCCGCCGGCAGGATGGTCGACAGGAGCACGGTCGCCAGGGCAAGAGGTCGTCTCATGAGGAGCCTCCCACGAGGCCCCCCACCAGGGCCTCCATCATCTGCTCCGCCAGGCAGCCGGCTCCGTGGACACGATTCCGCTCCAGCAGGCCGGAGCCGTCGGAGCCGCGGCGCTCCAGCCCGTCGGCCCACACGATGTGGCCATTCTCCACCTGGAGCGCCCGGGCGGAGAATGCAATCCACGGGTCGGGCACCTGGCTGGTGGCACCGGAGCGATAGGATTCGGCCGTTCCGGTGAAGATGTGATCCACGGGGGTGGCGATCCCCAGGGCGGCGCGCGTCAGGCCATCCAGCTCACCCCGGGACTGGACCCCGCGCTGGAGCAGGACCTCGGCCACCAGGCCGGGGTGCACCAGGCGCACGCCCCGCCGGTGCAGCACGGCCAGGGCCAGGTCTGTGAGCACCGCCGAGTGCTGGGCAGCCTCGCGGTCCGTGACGGCGTCGAAGGGGATGACCGCCACGGCGCCCAGCCCCGGTGCGCTGAGGGGCGCGCGCAGGTAGCCGCCCCGGGCAGGTGGGACACGCCGGGTGGCGAAGTGCCCCTCCCGGGCGCCGAGCAGGTAATCGTCGGCCAGGCGGCGGGCCGTGCCCCGGGCCAGCTCGCCGGCATCCTCCACCAGCCCCCGGCCCAGGAGCTTGCGCCCGTCCAGCCCGGTGGCGCAGGCGAAGCCGGCCCAGGCCAGGTCGGGCTCCGCGGGCACGAGCACCTGGGCCGCGAGGGTGACCTGTGGCACCGGCTCACGGTTGGCCTGGTGCAGGGTCGCGGCGAAGAACCAGCCGGCCCCCACCTCCCTGGCCAGCTCCGCCAGGAGCCGGGGCGGGGCCTCCAGGGGATCCCGCAGCCGCAGCCGGCGCATGGCGTCACGCAGGCCCGCGGCATCCACCTGCTCCCCCTGCGGGAAGAGGCGGGCGCGCAGCGCCGCCTGCACCTCCGCCGCCAGGGCGGGATCCCCGGATCGGTCCTGGATGGGGAGGAGCGCGCCGCCGGCGTCCGCCGCCAGCACGGGCGCGGCCAGGCCAAGGAGCAGGGCCCAGGCGACTCTCATCGCACCAGCCTCCGGACCAGGCGGCGAACGCAGCGCCGGGTCGTCTCCGAGATGGGCTCCCCGCCGGTCCCCAGCAGCTTGGCACCGGCCCCGCCGCCGCGCACGCTCTCGGTGGCCGCCCAGACCGGCTGGCCGCTCTCGGTCTCCACCAGGTGCAGGTCCACCGTCACCACGGGCACGACCACGGTGCCCGAGCGCATGTTCTCCGACTGGGTCACGCTGCCCGTCACCACCGCCTGCACGCCCAGCGCCTTGCCCAGGGCCACCACCTGCTCGGAGCTGGGGGTGGGGCCGGCGCCCGGGATCCGCGCCAGGGCAGCGCGCACCTCGCCGGGCTCCACCACCTCCACGGCACCGGACGCCAGCAGCTCGGTCACCAGCAGGCGGGTGGCCCGGGTGGCGGCCTGGGTGTCGTCGGAGAGGTTCTCAAGCGGCACAACGGCCACCCGCTCCACGAAGGCGAAGTTGAAGTCGGGGTGGAGGAACTGGGTGGTGCGCAGGCCGCCGCAGGCGCCGGCCGCCAGGGCCAGGAGGGCCAGGAGGGAGGGGAGCTTGGTTCTGGACACGGCGTCTCCTCCTCTAGAAGACCACGTTCAGGCCGAAAGTGCCGTTGGTGACCTCGGTCCGCCCCACCACGGTGCTCTCCGTGGTGGAGCGTGACAGGCTCGCGAACAGCGTCATGCGCGTGTTGACCCGGTAGTTGAAGCTCAGCCCCGAGTTTGTCGTCATGTTCCCGATGTCCGAGTCGAACTCCTGGTACTGGAGGGAGGTGCTGAGCTTACCCCCGGGTGACCAGATGATGTTATAGCGCTGGGACAGGTTATCGGTGAGATCGTCCTGGCGATAGGTCCAGCTGGCCTGGGTGGTGACGAACGGAGTGATGCGCCAGGACGTGCCCAGCTCGGCGGTGGTCCTCCGGGTGAGGGGCACCCGGGCCGAGAAGTCGTACCAGGTCTGAGCGGCGGTGGCGGTGAGGCTCCACTGCGGGAAGAGCTGGGTCTCCAAACCCCCCTGGATCCGGAGGCTCTCCTGGGTGAAGCCCGAGAACGGGTCGTCGATGCTCTGCACCACCACCTCCGACACCAGGCGGAGGTCCGGGAGGAGCTGGGCGAAGGCCCGGGCCTGGGCGGTGTCGGCCGAGCGCAGGAGCCGGCCCCGGTCGGTCTCGGTGCGGCGGGAGAGGACGAAAGCGGTGTCCAGGGTCTCCAGCGGCACCCAGCGGACCGTGGCGCTGTAGAGGTCCTCCCGCCGGTCCAGGACCGGCCGCGAGTCCTGGCGGAAGTCGGTGGTGCGGTAGCCCAGAAGGACATCCGTCCGCGGCGTCATGGCGATCTCCAGGCCGGCCCGATAGCTCAGCTCCCGGAACTCCCGCCGGGCCAGGCCGCTGGCCAGATTGCGGTCGTTGTTGAAGCTGATGCCCAGTGTGCCCGCGACGCCGTCGGCGATCTCCATCCGGGCGTCGGCGCTGGTGCGGTAGATGGTGGTGTTGCGGCCGCCGCCATTGAGGGTCCCGATGGTGACCAGGGCGCGGATCTCGGAGACGGCGACGCTGGCCTGGGAGTTGACGGTGAGGTTCACCGCCTTGAAGTACCGTGCGGAAGTCTCGGGGAATGTGAGGGTGTAGCGCAGCAGGATGGGGTCGAAGCCGGACGCAGCGCCCGGGACGGGATCCCAGGCCAGGTTGTCCGGGCTGCGGTAGACGGCCCACTGCAGGCCCGGGTCGGACGGGGAGGTGACGGTGATCTCCAGCTGGGTCACGGGCCGGATGAAGCCCAGATCCACGCCGATGTTGCGGTCGGTGTTCGCGCCGCCGATCTCGATGAAGGGGGCGCCGGCGGCCGCGCTCTCGCGGGCGGCCGTGGTGATGTCGCCGTCCACCAGATCGGGAGCGGCCAGCAGCTCGCCCACCCCGGGGGTGGTGTCCACCAGGAAGAGCCCCTCACGGATGGGCAAGGGATCGGCCAGGGCCACGCCGGTGGGCACCACCTCCTCCTGCCGGGTCCAGATCACCCAGGAGTCCAGGTGCAGGTTTAGACGATCGTTCCAGACCCGGTCGTCGTACAGGAAGCGGACCTCGTGGCGGTCCTGGTCCAGGCTGAGACCCGTGCTCGTGTTGTCCAGGTCGTAGGTCTGGAAGCGGTAGGTGGTGCTCCAGCTGTCCCGGCTGTAGAAAACGTCCAGGTCCACGGTGCGGGTGTCCACGTTGCGGCCGAAGGCGGCCACGTCGGCCACGTTGCTCTCGTCACGCAGCCGCAGGGCGTACGACGGTCCCCGGTCGGGACGGTAGCTCACCTGGGTCTGGAACGAGCGGATGTCCAGGTCCTGCCCGGGGATGCTGGACTCGTTGCGCCGGTCCTGGAACAGGGCCAGAGCCGTCAGGCGGGGCCGGCGGTAGGAGAGCTGGATGGACGGCTCCCGGGAGCCGCGATTGAACTCCCCGGAGTCCGACGTCGTGTCGAACTGGTTGTCGTTGTAGGAGAGCTGGAGCCGCAGGTAGGGCGTGAGGGGCTGGGACAGGCTCAGGGTGTAGACCTGGTTGAGCAAGTCGGTCTCCTGCCTGCCGCCGTTCTCCGAACGGGAGGTGCCCCCGTACACCCAGGCATTGCCGCTGACCTCCACCGCGGGCGCAGCCGACGGCGCGCACAGGAGCAGGGCGGCGGCGGGCAGGGCCGCAGCGAGCCGGACTCTCAGGCGTGCGGGCGGTGGCACGTCGTCTCCGGTGGATGGCCGGGGAGCGTCCCCGGATCATGACCATTTGCAAGCGCGGTGCCAGGCGTTCGCATGCCAGTCAGGCCCGCTCCCCGGAAAAAGAAAGCCCGGGGCCGGGGCCCCGGGCTGAAGGGTTCTGCCAGAGTCCAGTGGTGGTCGCTCAGCGACCGGGATCAGGGAACGAAGGGTCCGTCGTCGGCGTCCTTCACGTGGCACTTGTTGCACAGGGAGCGCTGGTTGGCGCTGGCGTAGGGGTTCGGGATGATGTACGAACCCGATTCCGCCCCGTCTTCATTGAGGAACGTCACGTTGAAGTCCCAGCGGCCAGCGTCAGGCGCCGAGGTGGCGTGGGCCCGGTGGCAGGTCAGGCACATGACGGTGCTGCCCCCGCTCGGGCCTGCCGTGCTGGTCGTGGTATTGGCCGGATCCTCGAACGGTACGGCCGCCAGGTACGCGGTCGCCTGCGTGCCACCGATGGGGAAGTCGGTGCCGTTGTAGAGGTTGTAGGCGGTGGCGATGGTCCCGCCCAGCGTCTCGCCGGTGGGGTGCTTCAGCGTGCTGCCGACGTTGTGGAAATCACCGTGGCAGTTGCCGCACCAGGCGCTCATGCCGGCCTGGTAGGCGGTGTGATTGGTGTTGCTCTCGCCGCCCGCCCCGAAAAGGCTGATGCCGACTGCCGTGGGCGCCGGGTTGGTGAACGGGTAGAAGGTGTTCACCACCCGCCCCGCCCCGTAAAGCAAGCGGAAGTTGGTGTTGCCATGGGGATCGTGGCAGCTGGAGCAGGCCAGGAAGGACGCCGGGAAGTTGCCGCCGGGCGCCACCGTGGTGACGCCGTCGGCGCCGACGCCGTATCCGGGGGCCACGATGTTATGACCGCCGCGGAAGCCGAGGATCGGGTTGCTGGCCCCGGCGTGGCCGTCGTTGATGTTGTCCTCCAGCAGGAAGACGAAGTTGCCGCCGCCCCGCTCCACGGGGGGCGCCAGGGGGTCGGTGCCGAAGACGGCGCCGAGGCGCGTGGCATGGCACGACAGGCAGACCTCGCTGGGCGAGGCCTTGGTCAGCAGCCAGGCGTTGCCGTTGGGGCTGGCGGGGTCCACCAGTACCCCGTCCTGGCTGTTGTGCATGGTGTGGCAGCCGGCGCAATCGGCTACACCCTTGTCGTGGAACGCGCCCGCGGGCCCCGCCAGCAGCGCGACGGCCGCCGCCGCCAGCCCGAGAACGATCATCCTTGCCGCTTTCATGGTGCG
>JBFGDW010000085.1:0-11768 GCA_041580435.1 Candidatus Polarisedimenticolia bacterium
CGCCGAGCCTGGTGGGAACGCCCGGCCTGCCCAAGGACCTGGTGACCATCGTGGAGAAGGCCATGGCACGGGAGCCCGGGGAGCGCTATCCCAGCGCACAGGAGCTGGTCCAGGACCTGCGCCGCTTCCAGACGGGCCAGCTCGTCGCAGCCCACAGCTACACCGCGCGGGAGCTGGTGGCCCGGTGGCTGCGCCGCTATCGGGCCCCCGTGGTCATCGCCCTGGTGGGTGCCGTGCTGCTGGCGGTGGTGGGAGCCGAGAGCGTGCGGCGGATCGTCAACGAGCGGGATGCCGCGGAGGAGGCCCGCGCCCGGGCTGCCGACCGGGCCGACGAGATCACCCTGGTCCAGGCCCAGTCGTGGCTGGAGCGGGATCCGGCGGTGGCGGTGGCCTGGCTCAAGGGGCTGTCGCCTGCCTCGCCCTCCTGGAGCGCGGCGAGGATCGTGGCGGAGGACGCGCGCACCCGGGGGGTGGCCCGTGTGCACCGGGATCACGCCGGGCGCGTCTGGCAGGTGGCCTTCTCGCCCGACGGGGCCTTCCTGGCCTCGGCGGGAGAGGATCAGACGGTGCGGATCCGCGATCTGCGAACCGGCGAGGTGCAGGTGCTGGAGGGGCACACGGGCCGCATCGATCGCATGGTGTTCTCCCCTGATGGGACGGTCCTGGCGACGGCCGGCCAGGATCCGGTGCCCCGCCTGTGGGACGTGGCCTCGGGGGCGGGGACACCGCTGCACGGGCATGGCGGCCCGGTGAGCGGCCTGGCCTTCCTGGTGGGAGAGCCAGGCGCCGTCCTGATCACCGCCTCCGCCGACGGCACGCTGCGGCGGTGGAGCCTGGCCACGGGTGACAGCCAGGTCCTGGCGGGGCACCAGGGCCGGATCCTGGCCCTGGCAGCCAGTCCCGACGGCCGCCGCCTGGCCTCGGTGGACGAGGCCGGCACCATCCTGCTGTGGCCCACCGAGGAGGCATCCAGCCGTCGCCTGGGGGTGGTTCCGGACGAGGTGCTGGGTCTGGCGTTCTCGCCGGACGGGACGCTGCTGGCCACGGCGGGCCAGGGACGCGTCGTTCGATTGTGGAGTCTTGAAGGGGGACCGCCACGGGAGCTGGTGGGGCACGAGAACATCGTGACCCACGTGGCCTTCTCTCCGGCCGGGGACCGGCTTGTCTCCACCAGCCTGGACGGCACGGCGCGCCTCTGGAGCATGGCCGGCGGCGAGGCGACCGTCCTGGGCGGTGGCGAGGCGGAGGTGCTCCACGCGGCCTTCTCACCGGACGGGCGGCGCCTGGCGTGGGCGCGCACCGACGGGGTCATCGGTCTCTATGATCTGGGCCGTGCCAGCTTGACCCTGCTGCCCCGCCAGGACGCCTGGGTGCTCCACGTGGCCTTCACCCCCGACGGCCGCAGGCTGGCGTCGGGGACGGCGGCCGGCGAGGTCCGGGTCTGGGATGTGGATCTGACCCCGGGAGAGGTTCTCCGGGGACACGAGCGCGGCGTGCTGGACGTGGCGTTCACGCCTGACGGCCAGCGCCTGATCTCCAGCAGCTTCGACGCAACGGTGCGGGTCTGGCAGCTTGGTGGCGGGGAGCCCGTGGTGCTGCGTGGCCACGAGCGCGGCGTGCGTGCCATCGCCGTGTCGCCGGATGGACGCATGGTCGCGTCGGCGGGTCTGGACGCCACGGTCCGGATCTGGAGCCTGGACGGTGGCGAGGCGAGGGTGCTGCGAGGGCACGAAGGAGGCGTGGAGCACGTGGCCTTCGCCCCCGATGGGCAGAGCGTAACGTCCGGCGGGCTGGACCGGACCGTGCGACTCTGGAGCGTGCAGGGGGAGACGCTGCGGGTGCTGCGCGGCCACGACGGCAAGGTGTCCCACGTGGCCTTCTCCCCCGATGGCACCAGCCTGGCCTCCACCAGCTCCGACGGAAGCATCCGGGTCTGGGATCTGGCCAGCGGCGCGAGCCGGCTTCTGGATGGCCACGGCGAGTGGGTGCCGCGCGCGGTCTTCCTACCCGGCGGCCAGCGGATCGCCTCGGCGTCCGCCGACGGGACGGTCCGGCTCTGGGATCTGGCCACGGGCCAGGGAAAAACCCTGCTCACCCACCAGGACTGGGTCATGGAGGTGGCCGTCTCCCGGGACGGGCGCTGGCTGGCCTCGGGAGGAAACGACGGGACCGTCGGGATCGTGGACCTGCAGCGCGGTGCGGCGCGCCTGCTGGAAGCTCACGCCGGCGCCGTGAAGCGGCTGGCCTTCGCCCCCGGCGGCGAGCGGCTGGCCAGTGCGGGGCAAGACGGCGCGGTGTTGATCTGGGACGTGGCCAGCGCCATTCGCCGCCGCCTTCCCGGTCATCAGGGAGCGGCGGAGGCGGTGGTGTTCTCCCCGGATGGGCGTCTCCTGGTCTCGTCGAGCCAGGACACGACCCTGCGGCTCTGGCGGGATCGCACGCCCGAGTCGCCGGAGGCGCTGCGGGCCTGGATGGACGAGGCCACCAACGCCTACATCGGGCCCGGCAACCAGGTGGCGTTCACAGCCGGCCAGGGTGGGCTTCCGGCATCTCCTTGATGCGCCCCTGCCTTCGAGGTAGCATGCGTCCCTGGTGCGCCGTCCCCCTGCATCGATGCTGGTCGCCGCCGGGCTGCTGGTGCTGGTGGTTCCCTCCGCCGCTCAGAGCCAGGAGACGTCCGCCGGACGGCAGCGCCCCACCTTCAAGCTGAGCGGTTTCTCCGACGTCAACTTTGCCGCCAGCGACGATCTCGACCCGGACGTCCAGAGCGGCTTCAAGCAGGGGCAGTTCGTCCTCCACGTGGTCTCCGAGCTCTCCCGGCGCTTTGACTTCTTCGCCGAGCTGAGCCTCACGGCCAGGGACTCCAGCTACAGCGCCGAGGTGGAGCGCAGCATCATCAAGTTCACCTACAACGATCACCTGAAGCTCTCGGCGGGACGCTTCCACACGCCCGTCAACTGGTGGAACAACGCCTTCCATCACGGCCAGTGGCTCCAGACAACCATCGCCCGGCCGGAGATGACCCGCTTCGGCGGCGAGTTCATCCCGGTGCACTTCGTGGGGGCGCTGGCGGAGGGGAACATCCCCTCGGGCGCCGCCCACCTGGGATACGTGGCCGGGGCCGGGAACGGGCGCGGCGAGAACACGGCCCGGGCCGGCGACGCCGGCGACGCCAACAACAACCGCGCCCTGCTCCTCAAGATCTTCTCCCGGCCGGCCCGGCCCTACCGCCTGGAGGTGGGTGGCTCCTTCTACACCGACAAGGTCTCGGTTCCGGGGCTGGAGGAGCTGGACGAGGACCTGACATCGCTGTACGTGGTCTACTCCAGCGAGACCCCGGAGCTCATCGGCGAATACGCCCGCCTGCGGCGGGACGGTGAGCTGAGTGGCCTGTCGGTGGAGAGCACGGCCTGGTACCTGCAGGCGGCCTACCGGCTCCCGGGGCTGGGACAGAAGCTGAAGCCGTACGCCCGCTATGAGAGGATGGACGCCGACGAGTCGGACCCGGCCCTGGTGGCGCTCACCGATGCCCGGGGATTCCTGGTGGGCCTGCGGGCCGACGTGGGGACCTTCGTGGCCCTGAAAGGGGAGTACCGCCGGCGCAAGGCTGGCGGGTTACCCTATGACGATGCGTTCTTCGCCCAGATCAGCTTTGCGTTCTAGGCCCCGCCTGAGCCTGGCCGGAGCCATGGCCTGCCTGCTCCTGCTGCCCCTGGGAGGGTTCGGCGCCATGGCCGCGGGGGCGGCCGCCGGCGCCGTGGCGGTGGTGGTGAACCCGTCGGTGAGCGTGAACGATCTCAGCTTCGCCGAGCTGCGGCGCATCATGCTGGCGGACCGGCAGTTCTGGTCCACGGGCCAGCCCATCACCGTCATCGTCCGGGCGCCGGTGGCGGAGGAGCGCACGATCCTCCTGGAGCGGGTCTACCGCATGAGCGAGGCGCGCTACCGGGAGTACTGGGTGGCCAAGGTCTTCCGGGGTGAGGCCAGCGATGGGCCAAGGGTCGTCCTGTCCAGTGAGGAGGCCCTGGACCTGGTGAGCGTGATCCAGGGAGCCATCACCGCCGTGGACGCGGGCGATGTGCCGGAGGGGCTCAAGGTCCTCAAGATTGACGGCCTGCTCCCGGGACAGGCCGGGTACGCCCTGAACCGCGAGCCGGCTCAGCGCAGGTAGCGGCGCACGTCCTGGACGAAGGCCAGGGCCTCGGCCTCGTCCCGTGGAAAGCGCAGCTCGTCCCCTTCCACGCCGTAGCGGCTCCGCAGGCGCTGGGCCAGGGCGTCCTCCAGGCCCATGAGGCCCACCCCCTTCATCGCCCAGCCGTCGAACTGGCGCCGGGCCACCGGACCCCGGCTCAGGACGCACAGGTCCGTGTGGCGGCGATCCCGGGCGATGCGGCCGTAGACCCGTTCCAGGGGACGCTCTTCTCCCTCCAGCACCTGGAAGAAGTGGGTGTTGGTGGCCAGGAGGATCCCGGTGATGGCCATGCGGCTGTTGCGCCGCTGGCTCTCCTGGGCAATGGACAGCACGAGCTCCAGATCAACCGGCACCGTGGCGCGGCTCCGGTAGACGAGGCGGTGCAGGTTCATGGGGCCGACACCTCCCCCCGCCTGCCGCCGGCGTCGCAGGCCGCGGCCTGCGGGCGGCCGCCGGGCCGGAGGGTGAAATCGAGCCCGGCCCGGGCCGTGCCCCCCTGGATGAGGCTGTAGCTGTAGTCCCCCGGAGGGAGGCGTGCGGTGTCGACGGCATCGCTCACCTGGTCGCAGTCCCCGAAGGCGGTCACCGCCGCCGGCCAGAGACGGTAGACGGGGACCCCATCGCGGAGGATCACGCCCTGGAAAGCCCCGTCGCCGCCCCCCCGCTGGCCATGGCAGATCCAGGTCTGCAGCAGGAGCGGCGTGCCCAGGGCGATGGCATCTCCGGTGCAGGGGATGACGGAGAGTTCCAGGCGGCCGGCCTCCGGGGATACGTCGCGGCCGCGCAGCCACGGCAGGGAGAGACGCAGCGCCTGCACCCCTTCGAGGCAGTAAGGTCCCAGGACACCCTGCTCGGAGGGTCGTGGCAGGGAGAGGCTCGCCTCGGCGGCGGAGTAGGCCTCCGCTTGCTGATCGCGAACCGCAGCGACCCACCGGTACTCTCCCGGCGGCACCCGCGAGATGCGCTCCTCGTGAACCGTTGCCTCCAGCCCTGGCCGCTCCTCGCCCAGGCGCGCCGAGGCCGAACCGTAGAACTCCCAGGCCTCTTCCCTGGACGTGTCGTGGAGGAGGCCACCCACGTCCCAGCCGCTCCGCGCCTCGTGGGCCGTTCTCCCCGGCACCTGGAGAAGGCAGCGAGGGTCGAAGCGGGCCTGCACCGCCACGTCCCAGCGCTTCTTGTCCAGGCCCACCGGACGCAAGCTGACCTGCACCGGGAACGCGTGCCGCCCGCCTGGGCTGGCCAGATGGGCCACCAGCTTGCGGAAGGACTGCTCTGCCTGTGTGAAGTAGCGCACGCGGTAGCGGTGGGGCAGGGTGCGGCCGGCGACCTCGACCCGGACCTCGTGGAGGTCTGACTGATCGTCACGGCGAGGCTCCAGGGCGATGCGGTAGGTGCAGGAGCAGCGCGTGGACGCCGACTCCAGCAGGGGGAACAGATCCTTGGGCGCACGGTTGTAGCTGCCTCCCGTGTACTCGCCCATGTGCCATCCCAGTGAGACCGCCTGCTCCGCGGAGTCGCTCATGAGGCCAGGCTGGCCGGTGTGGAGCGAATGGATCACCGTCCGCGCCGCGTTGGCCTCCGCGCCGATCTCCTCGGCCAGCCGGCGGAGGTGCGGCCCGCCCGGCACGTAGAGCTGGTAGGGGTGGAGGCCGCCGTTCTGGGTGAAGAAGAAGAGCTGCTTGCGTCCGGGCAAGAGATCCAGGCTGGTCAGGAAGAGCTTGAGCATCCGGAAGGACCTGCGGCCATGCAGATGCTCTTCCCAGGCGTAGTGGCCGCACGTGGTCGGGTCCTGGCCGCAGAGGGTCAGTCGCCCGGTGCGGAAATCGGGAAACGAGTCATGGAATTCGGGCTGATCGAAGGTAGACTCCAGGGCTTCCAGAAGCGCCTGCCGGTCCCCGCTGGGCCGGGAGAGGGTTCGGAGCCCCGCCTGCGAGGCATACCCGGCCAGGAGAAGCCTGTCGCCCGGCCCCATCGCCTCCCGGATCCAGCGGGCTGCCTCGGCCCGTGCCCTTCTGCGGCCGTTGCTCTGGAGCTGGCTGAAATCGAAGTACATGACGAAGAGCCTTGAGGCCGCGGCATCAGCGGAGGAGGTGCCGGGATCAGCCGCCGCTGGATCTGTGAGCGGCGTCTCGGACCCATGGGATGAGATCTCCGGGGCAGGAGTCGTGGTTCCGGGCCGCGCCCATCGATCTCGGTCTGCGCACGAGCAAAGGTCGTCCACGCTGTAGATCTCCCACGCGCGCGTGCGCTCGAACACCTGGAAGTCGTCCCGGGTCAATCCCGGAATGGGCTGGCCGTCCCGGTGGTGGACCTCCACATCCAGCAGGATGAGGCGGACTCCCACCGATTCCTCCAGGCCCAGGTCGATGGGGGGCGGCTCGGCATCCGGTTCCGCGGGCTGGGTCTGATCGTCCCCGGCGTGCAACTGGTCCGGCGCGGCAGCCGGGAAGGCCATGGGATGCAGTGGCACCAGCGTCACCACCGCCAGGATCCACGCGCTGATGAGATGCCGGGCCGGTCGCCACCGGCCCGCGGTGATCCCCCGGTCCGCGGCCATGGCCTCCTCTTCGCCACGGCGGACGATCTCCGCCCGCCGGCCGTATGGTGCCGGAACGGGGGCCGGGGATCAACTAACATCCCGGCATGGCGCGCAAGGGAGGGGGAGGACTGGTCTATTCCACGGGCGTGGGGCGCGTCTGCCCGGCATGCGGCCAGGCGGCCGCGGCGTGCCGCTGCGGGAAGCCGACGGAGCCGGCGGCCCGGGGCGGTGCCGTCCGCGTGGGGCGGCAGACCAAGGGGCGCAAGGGGAAGGGAGTGACGGTGGTCACCGGCCTGCCCCTGGGCGCGGACGCCCTGGCCGCCCTGGCCCGGGATCTCAAGAAGACGTGCGGATCGGGCGGCACGGTGCGGGATGGAGTCATCGAGATCCAGGGCGAGCACCGGGACGCCCTGGTGGCCGAGCTCATCCGTCGGGGCTGGGCCGCCCGGCGCGCGGGAGGCTAGGGCTCCAGCGCCTCCTGGGTGTAGGGGGTGCGTGCGTTGTGGTTGCCGGCGATCCACTGGGCGCTCTGGCCCGCGAACAGGATGCAGAGGGCCACCAGGGCCGCCCGCCCGGCCCGGCTCAGCGGCCCGGCCGCCGCGCCCGCGCCGATCCACAGCGACAGCACCAGGGCCACGTTGGCGTAGAGGTTCCAGTCGTAGTAGACGCCCAGCTTGGCCTGCCACGCCAGCTGGAACAGGATCATCCCCGCGGCGGCGAGGAGGAGGTGGACGCCCAGGGCGTCACGGCGGATCCGCCCCAGCGCCAGCAGCACCGGCAGCAGGATCACGCAGGGGGCCAGCAAGGTGATCAGGTTCAGGTGATCCCAGTAGTAGGCGGCGGAGGGGCGGGCGAGCATGGTGCCGATGCCGCGCCCGTAACCCATCAGGTGGGAGCTGTGAACCATGGCTCCCAGCGGCAGGCCCTGGACGTGGAAGAAGGCCAGCGTGGCGCCGGTGACGGCCAGGAACGCCGCCGCGGCCGGAGCCAGGGGCCGCCATCCCTCCCGGCGCCAGGCCACCCAGACCAGCCAGGCCAGCGAGGGGAGCAGGAAGCCGGCCAGCAGGTGGAAGGTGATGGCCAGCCCCAGGAGGGCGGCCGGCCTCCAGAGCCGCGTGCCGCGCTCCTGAAGAAAGCGGGCCGCGGACAGGAGGTAGGCCAGGATGATCACGGCGGTGAGGGTGTAGTTCTCCACGTCGCCGAAGAAGAGCTGCATGAACCCGCCGGAGGCGGCCAGCAGGACGAAGGCCAGCGGCCGGCCCGGAGCCACGCGGCGGGCGAAGGCCATGAGCAGCAGGACGAACAGGCCGCCGGCGGCGCTGGACAGGACCTGGTAGGTCAGCTTCACCGACCATCCCAGGGTGGCGTGCGCCATGGCCCAGAGGCGGGAGTGGATGTAGAACTCCCACATCTGGTCGTGGGTGACGTGGGCGCCCAGCGCCGGCACATCGCGGGTGAAGCGCGGGGTGAAGGTCATGGCATCCAGGTTGAGGAACTCGTTGCGCAGGGCGAAGAAGAGGACGCACGCGGCCAGGGCTGCGGCCACGCGGAGCCAGCGCCGTGAACAAAGGGCCGATTCGGCGCGCCGGTAGAGCGCCGCGACGGCCCCGGGCCTCTGGTAGGTGATCCATCCCGCCAGGGCCGCCATGAGCAGGAGGGCGGCGAGCGCCGCCGGCCCGCCCCGGGCCATCTGGTTGAAGGCGAACCCCCGCGCGGGCACGTGGGCCCGGTAGCGGCTCACCATGATGGACCGGATCTGGAAGTAGACCTCCTGGCGTTGCCCCGTCTGATCCTCCACCGTGAGGATGTCGAAGGGCATCTGCCGGTCCACGTCCAGCCGCCGCGCCACCAGGCGCAGGCCGCGGCTACGCAGCACCGCCTGCTGCTCCAGCACCGACACCACGTGGTAGGCCGAGTCGAAGGAGGTGCCGTCGGCGTCCCGGGTGATGGAGTCCACAAGACCCCGGGCGATGCGGGCATGGCGCGAGGCTGCCTCACCATCACCGGACCGCTGGTACGCCTGGGCGCAGGCGGCGTGGGCCTCGACGTTGATCCAGGACAGGTCCAGGAGAGCCGCGCAGGCCCGCCGGACCTCGTCAGGGCCACCGCCGCCGACCCGGCTCAGGGCGTCGCGAAACTCGCGGTAGGCAGGGCGCTCGTGGAGGAACGGATCGTGATCCGGGAGGCGGGACGCCAGCAGGCGGAGCCCGGCCGCGTCCACTCCAGGTACTCCGGCCTCCAGCGCGGCGACCGCCTCCCGGTAGGCGCGCGCGTCCGAGCCGCCGCCGGCGCAGCCCACCAGCGCTCCCAGCAACAGGACGAGCAGAACAGCCGGCACCCCGGCAGCGTAGCACGCCGGCTCAGAGCACCCAGGCGTAGCCGATCTTGAAGAAGAACGTGCGCTCGGTCTCGATGAGGCTGGTGTCCAGAAGCGCGGCCCGGCTGTCGGTGTAGCCCACGAAGAGCGCGGTCTGGGGGTTGAGCTTGTAGCTGAACAGGAGCTGGGTGAACAGGTCGCGATTCTCGGGCTCGAGCCCGCAGGTGGACGGATCGGACACGCAGGCGGGGTAGAGGCCGGTGCCACGCTCCACGTCGGCGTGCTGGACGATGGCCCGGAAGAAGCTGCGGACGTTGAGCTGGTACACCAGGCGCAGCTCCGACAGGTTGGCCTCGAAGAGCGTTCCTGCCGAGCCCAGGTCCAGCCTCCGGAACTCATGGCGGAGATCGAAGCGCAGGTGCCGGCCCAGGCTGTAGCGCAGCCCCGGCCCCAGGCGCAGCTCGTCTCCCTGGCGCGCGGCCGTGGGGTCGCCGGGATCGAAGAAGGCGAAGTCCACCCGCTGGCTCACTCCCGCCTCCAGGAACAGGTAAAGGTCGCCCAGGGGCTGGAACTCGCCATAGAAGTTGACGAAGTCCTGGGGGAAGGAGCCGGCGCGGAAGTCCCGGGTGCGGTGGCCGCCGCCCAGCAGGACGAAGCTCTGCATGGGACCGCCCAGAGTGACCCAGGCCTCCAGCTCCCGCTCGATGAGGTTGCCGTCCTGGTCCTCGGTGAGATCCCAGTCGCCGCCCACCTCGATGCGGGTGTACCAGTCCTCGGGATCCCCCCACCAGCGGTAGGCGGCGCCGATGATGGGCTGGCGGATGTCCACCTGGGGCAGGAAGCCCAGGTCGGACCGGAAATCCCGACCCAGGTCCAGGTAGTTCACCCGGGCAGTCCAGTTGCGGGGGGAGTGCCGGTAGCTGGCGAAGAGGGCCCGGTCGGTGAAGCTCCCCTGGGGCTGGCCGAAGTCAGCGGCGGTCTGGGCCGGGTACTCGGTGCGGGAGCCCAGGACCTGCACCCGGATGGTGTCGGCATCGGCGGGGCGCAGCAGGGCATCGAACCCCAGAACCTGGTTGTCGTAGCCGCCGCCGTCGCGAAGACTGGCCACGGCGCCCAGGGCCGAGTTGCCGCCCACGTCGCGGCGGTAGCGCACCACGCCGGTGGTGGAGCGATCGTCCAGGGAGCCGAAGGAGGAGCCCTGGCTGCCGGGGAACAGGAGGCTGGTCAGATCGTCCTCGGCCAGGAAGGCGCCCAGGGCCCCCTTCCCCTCCTTGCCCGAGATCTTCACGCCCCAGCGGGGGTCGGCCACGGTGCGCGTGTGCACCACCGGGATGGGGGTCTCGAAGAAGTCGGCCCCCTCCAGGAAGAACGGACGCTTCTCGGGAAAGAACAGGGCGAACTGCTCGTTGACGTCGAGGCGGGCCACGTCGGCCTCCACCTGGGAAAAGTCGGGATTCAGGGCGCCCGACAGCGTCAGGTTGGGGGTGATCCCCCAGCGGGTGGTGAGGCCCAGCTCGCCGTCCGCGTCTCCCTTCTGCAGGCGGCCGTCGGGGAAGCTGTCGAGGGCGTCGGTGCGCAGCGCCGTGACGGTGGGAGAGATCTCCAGGTTGCGGCCGGGGGAGGCGCCGTCGAACCCCGAGACCTTGGCGATCTGGCAGAGATAGCAGCTCACGTTTCGATCCCGGGGGTTGAGGGACAGCAGGTAACGCTTGTCGCGCGGGTAGATGCGGATGAGGTCCAGCCCCCAGGTCTGGGGGCCGGTGCCGCGCTGGAACCGAAGCGAGGTGTAAGGGATCGCCATCTCCACCTGGTAGCCCGAGTCGGTGAGGCGGCCCGCCGACTTCCAGATGGCGTCCCAGGAGGAGTCCTCGTTGCCGGCCACGTCGTCCTGCACCAGGTCCATCTGCACGCCCAGGGGGTTGACGAAGAACTCGAAGGCCCGGCGCTCGTCGTTGAAGGTGTCCAGCACCACGCCCACGAAGTCGTCCTGGAAGGCGCGGTCCCGGTCCGACAGTCGGGCGCGCACGCGCCCGGGCTCGGGATCGTGGGCCCGGAAGGCGACGTAGAGGTGGGAGTCGTCGTAGGCCAGCAGTGCCTCGGTGCGCACCTCGGTGCAGACGTTCTCGCCGGGGTTGACCTCGTAGGCGATGGGGACGCTCAGGGCCGTGGACCACAGCTCGTCGTCCAGGTCGCCGTCGATGGTGGCCGGGGAGGGGGCCAGGGGAAGGTCGGGCAGCCAGCGGGTCGCGCGGCCGGCTGCCGCCTCGGTTCCAGGGACGGGGGTGCTGCCCGGACGCGGCCCGGTGGGATCGGCCTCGCAGGAGGCGGCGGCGCCGGCGAGGCCGGGTGGCGCCAAGAAGAGGAGGGCGGCGAGGACGCACCGGCGCGCCGTGCGCCTGGCGGCGGCGGCCCGCTCGGCCCTGTGAGTCCTCGTCTGCAAGATCCCGGCCTGTCAGAGATGCTAACGCCCGGACCCCCCGGTTGGTTGCAGGCCGGGACCTGGTCCAGGCGAACCTCCGCCGGTGGAGTGGATTCAGACCCCTCGCGATCTCACCGTTTCGGGGGAGCGCCTACTCGCAGGAGCTGCGCACACTCTGCGGCCGGGCACAGGACCCAGCGCTGGTCGTGTTGGCCGGGCGCTGGAGCCCATCCCGCGTGGTGCCGTAGCCGCCCTCCCAGTCCGGCGTGTTGCCGGCCAGCACGAAGAAGATGGCGTCCCC